>JAUUYD010000495.1 GCA_030590585.1 Spirochaeta sp. | reverse complement strand
GCCCTGGATTTTGAAGCAGCCGGAACCGGACTGACAATAGGAAGCCTTCTTTTACACATGGCCTGGGCTGAAGCATTATGGATCGGCCGTATTACAACTCAGGGAATCCCTTCTGATCTCTCATCATCATTATCGGCAGGCTCACTGGAACAGCTTGGTAAAAAATCAATTACATCCCCTGAAGCCGCAGAGCTCATCGCCTTGTGCCGCCGGGTAAGGGATGAAATAACGATACCCGGCCTTAAGATATTCCCCGATGCGGATGCATCGTGCTGGAAAGATGGAAGCACCTTCCGTGGTGTTATCGGACAACTGCATTGGCATTGGATTTATCACAGCGGTCAAATCGGCCTGATCAGGTTCGAATGGGGTTCTGATTATGAGTGGACCATGGGAAGTCCAATGGCACCGGGGATAATCGGATAATTTAATTTCCCCGATCCTCTAAAGGTTTTTGTTCCGATATAAACAGTATCGTGAAGGAACAAAGATACTGGCCTTTTATCAAGCTCTCTATTGGATTCTTACTTGTCCTTGTTATCGGAACTATCGGTTACCACGCGATAGAAGATGATTGGAGCCTTCTTGAATCCTTCTACATGACAATTATCACCATTACAACTGTCGGCTTCGGTGAAGTGAAGGCACTCAGCGGCAGGGGTCAGGTGTTTACCATAATCATTATTTTTCTCGGCCTCGGTATGGTAACCGCCCTGTTCGCCCGGCTCGGTCAATTCATTGTCGAGACAGGTGTCAAGAATCTTTACGGGAGACGTAAAATGACCAATCAAATTAAAAGAATGAGGAACCATTATCTCATTTGCGGCTTTGGCAGAACCGGTAGTTCCATAGCCCGTAAACTCTATGAATCAGGAATTGATTTTGTCGTAGTCGACTCCCTTCAAAGCCATATAGATGAAGCAAAAGTACTTGGATACAGTGTGCTTCTGGGCGATGCCTCCAGCGACTCGATTCTGCTTAATGCCGGGATAAAGAGAGCTCGCGGTACGGTGCTTTGCGTTGGAGACGATGTGACAAACGTGAACATTGCACTGGCAGCCCGGGAACTGAACAACGAGCAGAACATCATATCCCGGGGAACCAATCCATCCCTTGAATACCGGCTGGTAAGGGCTGGAGCCGATTCAGTTGTTTATCCCATGCGCCTGGGAGGAGAGCAGATTGCCCGAAGCATTGTCGAAGAGTACAACAACGATAAAGGGGCTGATCAGGGGACATCTTCGAGCATGTTGGGTTACGAGCTCAGAGTAATAAGAAATAGTGGAGAGTCCCGTAGTGTCAGGGAGTTTCTCGATGAATATCAGGCTCTCCGCCCGGTTGCCATACGAAAAAATGATGGAGACATGTCTCACAATCCCGTACCTGAAGATCTCGTGGAAGAAAATGATTCATTGCTTCTACTGATTAATGAAGAAAAAAGAAATCGTGAGAAGCAGGAAATCATCCGAATCCGCTGGAGTGAGGATCTGAGTATCGGTGTTCCAAAAATTGATAAAGAGCATAAAAGGCTGTATAGAATTGCCGAAGAACTCCAATACGCGGTTATTGATAATCTCGGAAACGATACAATCAGTAAACGTTTTGATTTGTTCACTACGTATGCAGACAGCCATTTTCATAGAGAAGAAATTATGATGAGGGAAAACGGTTATCCCGGTCAGGAAGAGCATCAGCTCCAGCATGAAGAACTGTCCAGGCAGATGCTCGAATTGAACCGTAACGAGCGCTTTCACTTCAGCGATGATTCGTGGAATCAGATTGATCGCTGGTTCAGCCAGCATTTTCTGGCCGCCGATAAAGCATTCTCCGAATATCTGAAAAAACGTTGAGTTCGCAGTGATGGATTACCGAATCACCCTTTTAGGAACGGGTACCAGCATCGGGATTCCGGTTCCCGGCTGCAGCTGCAGAGTTTGCAGGTCAAAAGATAAAAGAAACAGGCGCAGCAGGAGTTCCGCCCTCATCGAAGCCTCAGGGCTGCGTATTCTCATTGACACATCACCGGAACTCAGACTTCAAATACTCTCTACGGGAATTGACAGCCTGGACGCGGTACTCTGGACCCACGGACATGCAGACCATCTTCATGGTTTAGACGATCTTCGAGCCTTCAGCTGGAATAAACCTCTTCCCGGTTATGCCTCAAATGATACAGCAGATGAGATTTACACACGATTCGACTATTTATGGAAAAAAACACAGAAAGGCGGGGGAAAAGCAAGGATTGATTTAACAAGAGTCAACCCGGGTGAAACAGTACGAATAGGACAGCTTAAAATAATTCCGATACCGGTTATCCACGGAAAACTTTCGGTATACGGCTGGAGATGCGGTCCGATTGCCTACATCACAGATGCCAGTGAGATACCTGAAGAGAGTTATGCCTTACTGAAAAATCTGAAGATTCTGGTATTGGGCGCTTTACGTTTCAAAGCACATTCAACGCATTTCACAGTAGAACAAGCTCTGGAAGAGATTAAAAAAATACGCCCTCAACGGGCGTATTTGACTCACATCAGTCATGAAATGTCTCACCGTCAATTACAGAGGGGGACACCCAGGTTTGTATTTCCTGCCCGGGACGGTCTAAGCATCCGGGTATCAGAAGAAAAAACTAAGCTTTGGTAATTTTCCCTGCTTT
>JAUUYD010000442.1 GCA_030590585.1 Spirochaeta sp. | reverse complement strand
CCTCAACCGACCAGCGCATGGGCCAGTCAATTCTCCAGGGCAGCTTCACCGCCGAGGTGGTCCGGAGGTCAACAGTCTCTGAATTCCCGCAGGACTCGCAAATATAGGAAATACCGTAATCCCCGTCCCGGCCGGTTACATTGGTAGTATCCCGGTCGCATTGAGTACAAAAAACACTCACCGGATACCAGTCATCGGCCAAAGGCGTCGTCCGATGTGCATTCAGCTGATCCCGTATAATATTCCGATGGTCCAGAGCCGTTCTGATACCCTCGGCATACTCGGATGCACGGTATCTTTCAGCCTGGTAGATATATTCGGGCTCAACACCCACCACAGGAAGAATCTTCTCCAGGGACTTCTCGTTGTGAGCCGCATAGCTCTCTTCATCCCCAAGGACATCGGGAACCAAAGTGATGGGTTTACGCAGGCAGGATTCCAGAAGCTCCTGCTCAGGCATGTTCTCAGGCACCTTGCGGAACACATCATAATCATCCCAGGAATAGATGAACCGCACCTTCTTCCCACGCTGCCGAAGGGCTCTCACCACAAGTTCCACCGAAATGATTTCCCGGAAATTCCCGATATGCACAGTACCTGAGGGTGTGATACCCGAGGCACAGACGTAAGTGTCCTTACCCCTGCGTTCCCGGATAATCCTGTCGGCGGTAATATCGGCCCAATGAGTTGAGAGAGGTTTTTGATTTGCATCCATATCGATGGGGATGATAAACAATTAAGTCCTGTTATTCAATCTGAAAGTGACCTCTGCCGCCGTAAGCGCGCAATCTGTGCTAGCATCGCTGCATGAATACCATCAGTTGGGACGAATTCAAAGCGGTTGAGCTCAGGGCGGGAACCGTTATTAAAGTGGAAGATTTTCCCGAAGCCCGTAAACCCGCCTGGATTATCACCGTCGACTTCGGACATACCATCGGGTTAAAGAAAACCAGCGCCCAGATAACCACCCTCTATAAACCCGAAGATCTAATGGGCCGGCAGATAATCGCCGTGGTGAACTTTCCGCCCAGGCAGATAGGACCGGTTATGAGCGAGTTTCTACTCACCGGGTTCTATCGCGAAGACGGGGCAGTGGTGATGGCGGTACCGGAAAGAGAAGTTCCCGACGGAGCCGAGTTGGCTTAACCCGAAGCAGATTGCATAAGTTCAGGAAAATGGACACGGATATCATCAACAAGACCGGTGTATAAAGCTGCCAACTGCAGTGATTGATAAGCCAGAGCCACAAGGATACCCGTAAGCAGCAATCCTGTACCGGCAATAATGACGCTCAATAATCTTGTTCGGGCCATTGTTGGATGTACAACACCGTAACCCACCGTTGTAGCCGTGATAAACGCACAGTACTGCCCCCTGCTGAAACTCCATCCTTCCAGTTTTGCCATCCGCCAACCCAAGCCCACAATCATCAGTATAAGAAATACAACAAGCGGTGAGATTCTCAGCATAATAAGCCCGTAAATTTCAAAAAACGTAAATAAAAATATCACATCAATCCTCCATATAGCTCCACTCTACGGTCGTTCAGAAGGTGATTGGCCGGAGTAACCTTTTTATCCCGGGCCTGCTGTTCATCAATCTCAACAATGGAAACATCATCCCGGTCTGTTGAAGCCGAGGAGAGGATAACTCCCCGGGGGGCGGTTATCTGACTTCCTCCGGTGAAGGTAAGCTCTTTCCCACCCCTGGTTTCAGATCCGTAACGGTTGGCTGTAACGGCAAAGAGATTGTTTTCCAGGCAGCGTGTCACCATGGATTTCTGGCACCAGTCCAGAACAAGGTTGGAAGGATGAGCGATGACATCCGCCCCGGCGAGGGCCAGTAATCGGGCGGTCTCAGGAAAAAACCAGTCGAAACAGACCATCAGACCTACCTTCAAGCCGCCGATATCGTAAACCGCCGGGGCTTCCGGTCCGGGATCGAAAAGCTCCGCTTCAAATCCAAATAGATGTATTTTCCGGTAAACCGCTATAAGACCGTCCGGACCGACAAGAGCCGCAGAGTTGTACAGCTTATCCCCGGCTTTTTCGGCAAACCCGGCAACAACATGATAATTACCGGCATTACAGACCCCCTTCAGCATTTCAATCGATGGTGAATCGGCAGGGGTTTCCGCCAGCTTCCGGACGGCATCCCGGTCTTCCATTGAGTATCCGGTAAAAGCCAGCTCCGGCAGTACAAGGAGATCGGCATCCAGGCCGTCCAGAGCTTTTGCGATTACTTCCCGGTTTGTTTCAGGTTCCCCAAGCACAGGAGAGAATTGATAATAGCCTATTCGCTTCATTTACAAGCCTCCGGCAATGAGTTTAGCACTAATGAGAGTCTTTCAAAAATGCCATTTTGCAGGAACCTCAATATACTGTTTAATATCATCATACCTTTGAAATTAGTGAACAGGAGACTTTTAACATGAATGTTCATGGAAAACACTACCGTACTATCTGGCTTAGCAAAGAGAACCCTGGGATAGTTCAGATAATTGACCAGCGTCATCTGCCCCATCAGTTCATCATTGAAGATCTCACGACTGTAGAAGAGCTTGCCTGCGCGATAAATAACATGCACGCCAGAGGGGCTGGGCTGATAGGTGCCGCAGCCGGATACGGAATTTACATTGCCGCAGTGAATGCCCCCGGGAATTCGGTGGAGGCATTTACGGCATACCTGGTCGGGGCGGGAGAAACTCTCAAAGCCACCCGGCCTACAGCCGTCAATCTGTCATGGGCGGTTGACCGACAGCTGGAAGCGATTACTGCCGCCGGAGGAGATGTCAAAGCCCGTATACAGACAGCATTTAAAACTGCTGAAATCATCGCTGATGAGGATGCGGAGTTCTGCCGGCGGATAGGTGAACATGGGGTGGCTGTTATTGATGAAATCAGCCGGCGAAAAAATGGTGATGTGGTAAATATTCTCACCCACTGCAATGCCGGTTGGCTGGCCTTTGTGGATTACGGCACGGCAACCTCGCCAATCTACGCGGCCCACGACCGGGGAATTAAGGTTCATATCTGGGTTGACGAAACCCGGCCCAGGAATCAGGGAGCCAGACTGACCGCCTGGGAACTGGGTGAGCATGGTGTCCCCCATTCGGTAATCGCAGACAATACAGGCGGCCATCTGATGCAGCATGGACTTGTGGATATGGTGATTACCGGAACCGACAGAACAACTT
>JAUUYD010000337.1 GCA_030590585.1 Spirochaeta sp. | reverse complement strand
TCCGCACCGATCAGATACATCGGGATGTTTGAATCCAGAAATATCAATTTAACTTTTCCTTGAGATACCCGGATTCAATCTCAGCAGCCATATCACTGTAATCACTGACCGGAAAACTATATTTGGAAAAGGACTGAATATTCTGTAATTTCTTTCGAGCGGCCGTAATGGGCCGTTCTTTCTTTTCATGCTGTATCGCCCGACGAACCCAGGCAGATACGGTAAGGTGTTCCTGTACCGCAAGTTCTTTGACTTCCTTCAGTTCTTCATCATCCAATAAAACCTGCAACCTTACACTCATACCCATGAGTATGATTCAACACCATTAAGGAGTCAATATGAAAATGATCCAATGTTGACATATTTCCAGATGAGACAGGACGGGTATAATCTAAACCATGAGTGAAATACGCCTGGTTCCCATGGATAATCTCGGATTTGATTTTGCAGATGAGGATTCCCTGCGGGGAGTTCCTTTCGGTACAGAAGAAGATGAATGGCGGCCTTTAACAGACGGCGAGATTTCTGTTTTGGTTAAATGCGGCAGCACTGCGGATAACTGGGACAATCTCCTGGTGCTTGAAGGGTTCAATCCCCGGAAGGTATCCGATTGCCGATTCTACGGAAAAGTGAGAATCGGCAGACTCTCTGATTCTTTTCTGGAATATCACGATCTCCGTCTACCTGTAGGTCTTTACAAATGCACCGTAGTGTCCTGCGATCTAGGAAATGATATAGCCCTTCACAACATCGATTACATGGCTCACATCGTTGTAGAAGAGCGCTGTATCATCTTCAATGTCAATGAACTCATCACTACCGATCATGCGAAATTCGGGAATGGTGTTGTCATAGATGGTGAAGATGAAGATGTGAGAATATGGCTGGAAATTGCCAATGAGAACGGCGGGCGAAAGGTGCTGCCCTTTGATGGGCTGCTTCCAGCCGACGCCTGGATCTGGTCCAAATACCGGGATGATGATGTTCTGATTGACCGCTTTATCGAAATGACCGGCAAAGTCAGAGATTCCCGCCGGGGCCGTTATGGTTCTATCGGATCTGAGTCTGTCATTAAAGACTGCCGGGTGCTTAAAGATGTCCGGATCGGGGAGAGAGCTTACATCAAGGGATGTAACAAGCTGAAAAACCTCAGTATAAACAGCGATGCAGACAGGCCCACCCAGCTCGGTGAAGGCAGTGAACTGGTAAACGGCATCATTGGTTTTGGATGCCGTGTGTTCTACGGCGTCAAAGCTGTCAGATTCGTACTCTGCGATCATTCAAATCTCAAATACGGTGCCCGGCTCATCAACTCAATATTAGGCCCCAACTCCACAATCAGCTGTTGCGAAGTTCTCAATTCCCTTCTCTTCGGATCCCATGAGCAGCACCACAACAGCTCTTTTCTCTGCGCCAGCACCCTGAAAGGTCAATCCAACATGGCATCGGCCGCAACAGTTGGATCCAACCACAATTCCCGCTCCTCCGACGGTGAAATCGTTGCCGACCGGGGATTCTGGCCGGGGCTGAGTGTCAGTCTGAAGCATAACTCCCGCTTTGCCGCCTTCTGCCTCATCGCCAAAGGAGCATACCCCGCAGAGCTGGACATCCCCCTCCCTTTCAGCCTGGTATCCAACAGTGAGAGTACCGGCGAGCTTCAGGTTATGCCGGGCTACTGGTTCCGGTACAACATGTACGCCCTGGCCAGGAATGCGGCCAAGACAGCGGTCAGAGACAAACGTCTTGTGAAACTTCAGGAGCTGGAGTTCGACTGGCTGGCACCGGATACTGTGGATCAGATGAGAGAAGCCCGGCGGATTTTGGAAGCTTGGGCAGATGAATCAAGCGCCGTTGCCGCTGGTCAATACCCTACAGGCCGGGCCATGCTTGAAACCGAGGAGAGTCCTGAGCTATTTGCCGGTGATTCGTACAAAGTGGAGGCCGGCAGACGGCAGGTTCGGATACTTCACGCCGGGCGGGCCTGGAAGGATTACGGCCGGATGATTTGCTACTATGCCGTCCGGATTCTACTGGACTCAGGTAATCCTGCCGGCATGGATGCGGGAAACAGCAGCTGGGAGAATGTCGGAGGTCAGCTCATTCTCAATTCCGATCTGGAAGCATTAAAAGATCGTATCCGAAGCGGTGAAATTGATGACTGGCCCGGAGTACACAACGCCTACCGGGAAATCGGAGAATCTTATGATGAGAAAAAAAGAACCCATGCCCGGGTTGTTCTAGCTGAAAATATCGCTATTGATAAGGAAGCATTTAATAGCTCTGTAGATCACATCAGCAAAGCACTTTTGAACGAAACCCTGGAAACAGCCGATTTTATCCTCAAGGGTATACGTGAAAGCAGGAAGAAAGACTACGAGAATCATTTTCGAAATATCACATTTGACAGTGAAAAGGAAAGGGATGCCGTAGTCGGGCCATTTGAAGAGAATGCGTTTATTCAGGACGCGGAAAAGGAATATGAAAAAATTATTGAACTCTTAAGAACCAAAGATAAATCAGGAGCTGTCAGTATTGAAAAGCAGCTGGAGCGAATAATTGAACAAACCGGAAGGAAATAATATGACGTTTAATAAAATGGGGAATTCAGATCTTGAGATTTCCCGGCTTTCCCTGGGATGTGTCACTTTCGGAAGAGAAATTGACCGGAAGGAATCTTATACGATTATGGACCACGCCCTGAGCCGGGGCATGAACTTTTTTGATACCGCCGAAGTGTATGGAGAAGGTGCTTCAGAGCAGGTTGTCGGTTCATGGCTCAAAGAGAGGAAGAAGCGCTCAAAGGTATATCTTGGAACAAAACTCCTGCCCCCCTACAACCCTGAAAGAATTATAAAATCCTGTGATGAAAGTCTGAGAAGATTGCAGGCTACTGAAATTGACCTTTATCAACTTCATTCATTTCATGAAACTGCACTTCACCCCGATGTACTTCATACTTTTGAAAATCTTATCAATGACGGCAAAATTCGTTACCTGGGGGTTTCAAATTTTTCATCCGAACAACTCCAGGAGTTCCTGGGAGTCCGAAAAAAACACAAACTGAGCTCCATCTGCAGCATACAAAACAATCACAATCTCGCCATACGGAATCTCAATAAGAATTTACTGAAGTTCTGCAGACAGGAAGGAATCGGGTCAATCAGCTTCAGCCCCCTGGGAGCGGGATTTCTTACCGGTAAATATAAGAACAGAATACCCGAAGGGGCCAGGTTTGATATTCAGCCGGGACATCAGGATATCTATTTTAACAACAGCGGCATGAGGACACTTGAAGAACTCGAATCAGCTGCGGCTGAAACAGGGAAAAGCATGGTGGAACTCGCTCTGGCCTGGGTACTGAAGAATCCGGATTTGACAACAACATTGGTTGGAGGACGGAATATTTCACAAATTGATCAGGCATTTAACGCAATGGAAAATAAGATATTGGATATCGCCAGTCTCTTCAATATATAGAGGTATTTTCAATAATCGAGTATTTTTGGAATTACCCAGACTTTTACATACGAGGAAAAGGACTATAAACATATGAATAATGACATTGCCCGCTTCAAAGGACTCCTCCCGGCACTTCTGACACCTTACGGTCAGGATGGCAGAATCAGCTCTGACTCACTTCGTAAATTGGTGGATTACTGCATCAAAGAAGGCGTCGATGGGTTCTATATCGGCGGCAGCACCGGTGAGGCATTTCTTCTTTCCACGGAAGAGAGAAAGGAACTGATTAAGCTCGCCCTGGAAGCAAATGCCGATAGAAAACCGACGATCTGTCAGGTTGGTGCAGTTGGCACCGGTATTGCGATCGAATTGGCGAAATGGGCTGAAAAAAATGGTGCCGATGCCATATCAGCTGTAGCCCCTTTTTACTATCCGTTCAGCAAGGAACAGGTATTAAAACACTACCTCGCCATCACGAACAGTGTTTCCATTCCCAT
>JAUUYD010000290.1 GCA_030590585.1 Spirochaeta sp. | reverse complement strand
TCATGAAGGGCTTTTTCTTTTACTTCCTGAAGAAGCCGGTCACTTAATCTAATCGTCGTTCTCATACAATAAATATAGCACATGTGACACCATGACGCAAATAGAACGGTGTCGTGGTGTCACAATTGTCGCAGTGCTGCGCTTGAGTTTACGGGCTTTTATTTCATTACCCATGGACAATAACCAACTTATGACCCACGGCAGCCAGTCCGCCGGGCGGCAAGATACTGGGCTGGAACAGATAGATGATGCGGATCTTCTATCAGGGCGTTTCCGCCGGATGATGCTTGCCCCTTCGCAATAGCAGGACTAAACTGGAGACACACTAATCGCGGCAGAGGTCAATAATCATGAAAATCATCATCGCATCAGATTCATATAAGGGCAGCAATTCCAGTCTCAAAGTTGCCGGGCACATCGAAGAAGGGGCAAAAGCAGTATTTCCCGACGCCGAATATCTGAAGATTCCCATTGCCGACGGCGGAGAGGGAACGGTGGAAGTTCTGGTAGACGGACTGGGCGGTGAGATGGTGACGGTGAGGGCCGAAGATCCACTGGGACGCCTGGTGGATGCGTTCTATGGTGTTGTAGACGGCAAAGCTGTATTGGAAATGGCCGCTGCCAGCGGTTTGCCGTTGTTGAAAGAAGACGAAAAAAATCCTCTTACCGCCAGTACTTTCGGAACCGGACAACTGCTTCTTTCCGCATTGGAAGCCGGGTACCGGGATATAACCATCGGTATCGGCGGGAGTGCCACCAACGACGGGGGAGCCGGTATGGCACAGGCCCTGGGTTTCAGATTCCTGGATGCAGACGGTAAGGAACTTCCCCGAGGGGGAGCGGCTCTTGTCAGGCTTGAAAAAGTGGACGATTCAGGAGTAAGCCCGCTGCTTAAAGACGCGAAAATACATGTGGCCTGCGATGTGGATAATCCATTACTGGGTGAGAACGGCGCATCTGCAGTTTACGGACCCCAGAAGGGAGCCGATGCGGTCATGGTAAAAGTACTCGATTCTGCTCTGGGACACATGGCGGATGTGGTGGAGAAGTGGAAAGGACGCGGCATGAGGGATATTCCCGGAACCGGGGCCGCCGGTGGTCTGGGATTCGGCCTGAGAGCCTTCTGCGATGCGGAAATGAAGAGCGGTATCGACACGATACTGGATCTGGTGGATTTCGAAACGAAAATTTCAGGGGCCGATCTGGTAATAACCGGAGAAGGTAAAATTGACGGTCAGTCCATCCGGGGCAAAGTACCCATCGGTGTTGCCGCCCGGGCCGAACCTGCGGGTGTTCCGGTACTGGCTGTTGTCGGCGACATCGGAAAGGGAGCATCGGCTGTTTATGAATACGGAATCGATTCCATCATGAGTACGGTGGACAGGGCCATGCCCCTGGAGGAAGCCATCGCCCGCTCGGCGGAATGCCTGGTTGATGCTTCAGAGCGGGCCTGCAGAATGATACGCATCGGGATGAAGATTGCCGGGAATTAATTCTCCCGCCTTATCCGCCGTTCATTTCGCCGGTTCCAACGGTTTTCCAGTCGTTCACGCCCCTGTTTACCCAGGTTTATCAGAATATCGTCCTGACTCCCTACAACATTGATGGTGGTACGGCTCCAACTGCTGTTTTCGGCACTGATGATTTCATCTTCAGCATTATTACCCACTCCGCCGAAGAGCAGACCTGTAACAACGTCGTCAATAACAGAATCGGGTACTGTCACACTGTAACTCATGAAGGTACCAAGCCTGCTGTATCCTTCCAATTCAAGGTAGCCGAGGGTGGATCCAACCGCAGTCCTTGGAATGTTAATCTGTCCATCCTTGAGATTGGCCTTCACACTCAGTGTATCAAGACGAACATCTCTCAGGTTCCGGTTTTTGTATTTGTCGGCAATAGCCGCGAGGGGAGGAAAATCCACAAGGCGTCCCCCATCCAGATCCACTTTCACGTCAATGGCTGAGTGGTTCAAGTCTACCGACAGATCCGGGGTCATTAAAACATCAACGTTAAACCGCCCATCAACTGTTCCTTTTACCATTTTACCTAAACTCACCGTTTCATCACCCATATTCATGGGAATCACCGAATCCTCAAGCCGGAGTCCATCAAAATTCAGATCTGCTTTTAAATGAATACCATCACTCCGTGATATATCTAATGCACCATCCACTCCGGCCCGGCCTCCGCCATCCCCGCTGAATGAAAAATTTTTAAGACTGATAACACCTGATGATGACAAATCCACCCTGCCGCCGATATTCTTCCAATGATACGGAGTCATATGAAAATCGGAAACATGCAGATCCAGGCCTAAATTCGGATAAACACCGCCGCCGATTTTCCATTCCCTGGATTCGGAATCAGATCCTTTCTGATTCATTAGAAAAACCGACATGTCGAGGTATTCCGAGTCAAGGCTGAGTTCTCCGATAATCTGATCCATCTCCCGAGTGAGTAATGCTTTCAGATTATCAAGAAAGCCATGAGCTCTGAGGCTGCTTTCACCGATTCGTATGGAAAGGGATGAGAGTTCTGCCCGGTTATCCAGTGAAACCAATGCAAGATCAGCAAAAAAAGGTAAGTCCTGATACAGGGAATAACCTGAGAATTCATGAACTGTCCACTGCCCTTCAGGCCAACTCCCCGGAGATTCAAACCATGCTGAGTTATTGAATTTCAAATTCAGATCCAGAAGAACATCTTTCATTGTCCGGTTAAGCCAGGATTCTTCTTCCACAGCTGACCTCGGAAGAAAATCCGCCGGTGTGAAGCGGGAAGAACTGAGCAGGATTGTTGATTGAATCGTCCCTTTTTCATCCCCATTAAGCAGGTATTCATAACCATCCAGCCCAATTTCCAGAGCTATATAACTATCCTGAAATCTGCCTTGAAGATCAGCTGTCAGTCTCCGGCCAATCTCAATCCCCCCGGAGAAATCGCTCAGCTTCTTCCCGGTATCCACAACCTGAGCTGTAAAATCCGTGATGCGGTATATGCCCTCAGGGAGAGGATCGGCCGATCGGAGAGCTTCAGCGGTGGTGTTGAATACCAGTCCCAGTGAAACATCCGTCAGTTCTTTTAATAATGCTGGAAAGTATAATCGGGGTGAAGTAATGTTCAAAGCGAATATCAGCGGTCCCTCAGCTCCGAGAATAAGGGGCCAGATATCACCCAAAGAGCCATTCAGGAATACCTCACCGGAATCCGCGACAGCATACAGATTGTTGATTTCCAGGAATCCATCTTCCAGGGAAATAAGAAGGCTTAAGTTCTGTATTCCAGGCCCACCATCCGGAGAAATATAACTGAAGTTTGAGAGCTGAATTTCACCACTCTCTTTCTCTCTTTCAAGCATACGTCCGTTACTGTCGAAAAGGCCGGCAACATCAATGTCAAGATCCAATTTTCCGGAAACCGTTTGTGAACCCGGAAAGTCAAAGAATGCTGCCAGGGTTGACATGTTGAGTTCCGCCTCAATATCAACCATCACTCGAGGAGTCATCAGGTTCTCAATACCGAGGCTTGCCTGAACAGTTCCGTCAGGCAGCCGAAGACTCAAATCTTTAACAATAATGGAGCGATTACCGCTGCGGTCACTGCGCCCATTCAATACAAAATCGATATTGTCCATCAACATACCCGTAGGTACATGCCTTAAGCCGAAACTGTTGCAGACAACATCCAGCTTTATATCAGGCCGGTCAAAAAGCGGGCCTACAAGTAAACCGTCAACTGTTATCTCTCCATTTCCTTCGGGAACAACATCACCCAGCTCAATACCGGGAGGGAGGAAGCTGAGAAGAAGATCTGTATCAGTCCCCCGGGTTTCAAGGAAAAGATTGGCATCGTAAGGTGGAAAAAGGGCCGCCTGCCCGCCAAATGCAATCTGTGCACCCTGAATATCAAGGCTGCCTGTCTCAATCAGAGCCACCCCTTCCTTCACAGCTATAGTCAATTCAAGCTGGTATCGTTTGTCCTTGAAATAACCGGGTCCCACCCCGTCTGAATGAATATCGGAAAGAGCCAGGGACAGGTCTATCATTCCTTTTTTCTCATCCCGCAGGAGGCCCAGATCAAGATATTCCAGCAGGATCGATGCAGACCCGCTATTTAGAGATAAGCCGACGCGGCAGTTTTCAAACCGAACTCCCCTCACATCAGCCGACCATAATCTCCAGGAACCGGGGGGTTCAGCTGCCGTTTCACCTTCAGCTCCCAAACCCAGACTGTCAATAAGATTTAAACTTCCTGAATCATTCATCATCAGCTGAATATCCACATCAGCCAGGGTAAGAGATGTCATATCAATCCGCCGCCTGAGAAGGGCCACAGGATTAAGTTCAACTCCAATTACACCTGCCCGAAGCAGTTCATTTCCATTCTCATC
>JAUUYD010000298.1 GCA_030590585.1 Spirochaeta sp. | reverse complement strand
TACTCTGTTTCATCAGAGACCGCCGCGAAGGTAAAATTCTGCTGATTCACAAAAAAACAGGTCTTGGAGCCGGACTGATCAATGCTCCGGGAGGCAGAATCGAACAAGGTGAGACAGCCATGGATGCTGCTATTCGAGAAACCTTTGAAGAAGTGGGCCTTCAGGTTGAAAAGCTTGATGCTGCAGGGGATTTATATTTTCAGTTTACCAATGGGCATTCCATACGCGGATATGTTTTTCAGACTGAAAGATGGTCAGGAATTCCAATTGAGACATTGGAGGCCAACCCTTTCTGGTGTGATGAAAAAACAATTCCATATCAAAAGATGTGGACAGATGATTCATGGTGGCTGCCTCACATGCTGGCCGGACGTCCATTTTCGGGTCGATTTATTTTCGACGATGAGAATATGATAAGTATGAGCCTTGATGTCGAAGCAGCTGAAAAAGATAATATTAAGAGAATCCCAAGAGGAGCGATGTATGAATAATACGGTCTTTGATAAAATTATTTCCGGGGAAATACCAGTTGAAACCGTTTTTGAGGATGATGATGTTCTTGCTTTTAACGACTTGAATCCCAAGGCACCCCTCCACGTACTGGTAATTCCAAAAATACGTGTTTCGCGATTTTCAGAGCTTGCCGACAAAGCTGTAGAAGATACCGGACGATTTTTTGCAGCTGTTTCCCGTGTTGCGGCTTTATTGAACCTGGATGAAACAGGATACCGTGTGGTTATCAACAACGGCCGGGACGGGGGGCAGGAGGTTGAATACCTGCATGCGCACATTCTCGGCGGACGAAAACTCAGATGGCCTCCAGGCTGATGCATTTACGATTCCTGAGTATCTGCAGTATTTTTATCCTGTCACTTTGTTTGCCCTCATTCCCTGTTTTACTTGAAGGAAATGATTCTTTTTCCGGAGAAGCGGATCGTGTTCTTCAGTCTATAAATGATATACGGGTAAGAAACGGCGTTCATATGATAAGAGATGATATTCCATCATCAATTGCAGCAGCACGCCATGCTGAAGAACTGGGAAGACGACAGACCTTGAGCCACCGGGGACTTGATGGTTCAAGAGTGGCTGAACGCTATCGGGAGGCAGGTGGTTCCGGATTGAATGCGGGTGAGAATCTGGGTTCAGGTGATAGTATATTGTCAATCATTTCTGCCTGGATGGAGAGTCCCTCACATAGAAGAAATATACTTAATCCTGAATGGTTCAGTGCAGGTGTCGGCTACCTTCAAATTAATAACGATCGAATAATTCTTGTAATGATATTCAATGATTCAAGGTGGGAACAAACCTCTTTCATGGTTGAAAACGGTAATGTAAGTCTGGAAGGAAAATTCACCCTGGCACCCGGGATCTTTCCTGAACGAATATTCCTGGATGTCAATGGAAAGGACATAGACTCATTTACAGCCGCAATTCTTGATGAGAATACAATTGGTCTGCAATTCATTTTCCCTGAACCCGAATTGTGGTTGAGAAATGATATTCTACCTGTCACTCTATCGGCAGTAGAAGCTGGATTAACCCGACAAACCGACTTGATATTTTTAACCAGGTAATAAGCCTTATTCAATTATACATAGATCTGTTACTGTACAGGCATGAATATACTTGCAGTAAGAGGTGCCGTATCTCTTGAAGAAGGCACTGACGAAGCTTACCTGATGGTTGATGCTGTTGGAAAACTTATTACAGAGCTTGAGAGTTCGAATGTTTTTTCTCCTGAAGATATTGTCAGTGTGCAGTTGACTCAAACTACCGATCTTAAGAAAAAAAATGCTGCGGCCGCATTACGTGAAGCTCATCCTGCTTATGCCGGAGTTCCATTATTTTGCTCTATTGAGCCTGATGTTGAATTATCTCTGCCCCGGACTGTACGGATACTTATCACCTGGCGGGGGAGCGGCTCTGTTACACCTGTATATCTGGGTAAAGCTGCTTCACTCAGACCTGATCTTTAAGTAATGGGAATAAATAAAGTCTTCTTGATTTCCAGGGAGATGGAAGGTATCGCCGGTGCCGGTGGTCTAAAAGATGTTGTTCGAGACCTGGCTGATGCCCTTGCAGAAACTGGCTGTGATGTAACGGTCATAATTCCCGGCTATGGTTTTATTCCCAAAGGAGATTTTCTCTACAGTCTGGAAGTTCCTGTTCAGGTCCATTCCGGGATAATTGATGTTTATTCTCTGATAATCGATGGTATAAAACTTCGTGTACTTGATTCTCCTCTTTTCTCATCCAAGTACGATATTTACAACTATATAAAAAGAGACGCACCATCTGCAGAGTATGTGGGAAAGGGACATATTGATGTTAATGAAATGAATATATTATTTCAGGCCGGGGCGGTTTTAACCATTTTAAGGGAAGGCGTGCCGCCGGATGTGGTACACGGGCATGATGGACATTCCGGCCTTATACCCCTGTATATGAAAATATTTGGATCTTCATCACCAGGTTTTTTTGACCAGACAGGTGTGCTTACCACAATACATAACGCTGGATTGGCATACCAGCAGATACTCGGCACTTTGTCCGAGGCTGTTGAATTAACCGGTTTACCCCGGGAGGATCTTATTTCGGGCCTTATGGAAGATCGCATCAGCCCCCTGCTGATTGCCGGAGTATTCGGGCATGTAAACACTGTATCTCCGGGGTATGCTCACGAATTAATCTCCGGGGAAGATCCCTTTTCAGGTAAACTTGGATCTGCTTTCAGGATTCATGACGTATCATTAAAAGGTATCTATAACGGCATTAATCCCGGCTTCTGGAATAACGGATTACAGAAAATATCCAAGACTGATTTACGGCGTAACACCAGTACGGCACTTGATCTGGACAGCTTCACCGGAGTGAAAGTTTTCGGATCAATACCTGATTATAAAGTTCCCTGGATAGTGTTTCACGGACGAATTACCCGGCAGAAGGGTATAGATGCACTGCTTCGCTTACCATCCGACCTCGGGGGGTACAAAGGACGATACAAACTCATTTTTTATGGTCGGGGAGAGAACTCCATAGTGACCCGCCTTCAGAAGAGAATAGAAAGCTCTCCGGATTGGTCTTTTATTGAGGGGTATAATCAGGAACTGACAGGGAAACTCATCGCTTCAGCGTCATTTGTCGTAGTACCTTCACTATGGGAGCCCTGCGGACAAATCGATATGATCGGTCAGCTTCTCGGTGCCTTGCCTGTAGTGAGAGACGTGGGCGGTCTGAAAAAGGTAAGACACAGAATCGACGGTTTCAAATACTCCCGGGATGACGAATCAGGATTACTGAAAAACCTTCAATTGGCCATTGATTGGGAGTGGAAAAAACAGCGAAAAGTATCGCTGATGCGAAGGCGTGCCGAAAATGTCATATATGGACGACGTATTTGGCGGAAAATCCTTATACGGGGATATTTTCCCCTCTATAAAAAAGCAAAAAAAGAGATCCGGCATAGATCTTGATTATACTGATATAGCTGCTGTTGATAGTGCCGCCCGTCTGATAAATCTATCCATGGAATTCTGTGAGAACCTTATACGGCCTGGGGTTGAGAGCTTATCTCTGGCTGAAATGATCAATGATAATCTATTAAAAAACGGAGCCGATCCCGGCCCTATCATTTGTATTTCTCCTGAAGATACCGTTTGGCACGGTATTCCTGATAAGAGGATACTATTATCCGGAGAAATTGTGTCAATTGATATTGCCTGCTCGGTGAGAGGGTGGTGGGCTGATTCCGCCAGAACATTTGCGCTAGGAAATGTTGACAGTAAAAGAAAACTTCTGATGATTTCAGCCTGGGAAGGAACAAGGCGTATCACCTCCGTAATGAAAGATGGAATGAACGGTATTGAATCAGCACAAACCCTTTCCGATCTATGCAGCAAACGTGATGTAACCCTCATTACAGAAGGTGCAGGGCATGGCATAGGCAGAAGGCTTCATGAAATGCCCTCATTAACATATGACGGAAGAAAACACGAAGCTCTCTCTGCAGGGCGTTTGTATACCGCAGAACCGATATTCTCTTCAGGCCGCGGAGAAATACTGATTTCCAGTGATGGATCTGCTCTTACTGTTGATTCAGAGCCGTCAGCCCATTTTGAAGTCACACTGCTTCTGTTAAAGCACGGAGCTCATATTCTGGGTGCAGCTGAGTGGTTCGATCATCCACCCTGTTGACACTTTCACCCGCGGGGTGTTATTTTCCCCTTCGACGACGCGATATGCAGTCTTATATCGCCATCTTAGCTCAGTTGGCCAGAGCACGTGATTTGTAATCTCGGGGTCGTCGGTTCGAATCCGACAGATGGCTGTCGGT
>JAUUYD010000090.1 GCA_030590585.1 Spirochaeta sp. | reverse complement strand
GGCGGTTGTACTGCTCAATAAAATCGGCATATTTTACATCGTCTTCAGACAGCTTTTTGAACTCACTGAGCAGTTTTTTGACAGAAGCTTCCTTGATTTTAGCCATTACCCGGTTCTGCTGCAGGATCTCCCGGCTGATATTCAAAGGCAGGTCTTCCGAATCAATCACCCCCCGGACGAAGCGCAGATAAACCGGCAGGAGTTCCTTGTCGTCATCGGTAATGAACACACGTTTGACATAGAGCTTCACACCGGGCTTGTAATCCGCTTGGAACATATCCATCGGTGCGGTCTTGGGAATAAAAAACAAGGTGGTGTATTCCAGTGTCCCTTCAGCCTGTACGTGTATTCGGTACATGGGATCGTCGGAATCATGAGAAATTGTTTTATAGAATTCGTTGTAATCCTCGTCCTTCAGTTCGGACTTGGACCGCTTCCACAAGGCACTTGCGGCATTCACCTGTTCATCTTTTTCTTCTGTTTTCATCTCATCATCTTTACCGGTGGTTTCACTCCAGTGGAGATGAATGGGAAAAGCAATGTGATCGGAATACTTCTTGATAATTGTTTTTACCTGCCACTGGGAATCATATTCCTTTCCCGCGTCATTGAGATTGAGAATAACCGTTGTACCCTGCCCCTCTCTCTCGGATTCTTCAATGCTGTACCCCGAATTACCATCACTGGTCCATTTCCAAGCCTTCTCATCACCGGCTTTCTTTGAAATGACCTCTACCGTATCGGAGACCATGAAGCAGGAATAAAATCCGACTCCGAATCGTCCAATGAGGTTCGAATCCTTTTTAGCATCTCCGGACAGCGTCTCCATGAAGTTCTTCGTTCCCGAGCGGGCGATAGTACCCAGGGAATCGGCAAGCTCCTCTCCGTTCATTCCGATGCCATTATCCTCAATCACCAGGGTATTCTCTCCGGCTCCATCAATACGGATATCAACCCGGGGAGTGAATTCAAGGCTTTTCAGTGTATCGTCGGTAAGAGTGAGGTACTTGAGTTTATCAAGTGCGTCCGATGAGTTGGAAATGAGTTCCCTCAGAAAGATTTCATTGTGGGAATAAAGCGAATGAATCAGGAGGTTGAGCAGCTGGCTCACCTCTGTTTTGAATTTCTTCTTGGCCATGTGTTGATCCTTATATGGATGGAATTTTCGAAGGTTAAAATACTAAGGACGGGGGATGGTCGGCAAGTGATTCCCAAATGAATGAGTACAAAATCGAAGTCACGTTGAAAACAGGCTTCGTCTTTCCAACCCCTTGCCCGTCGTCTCCGGATAGTGAATGATAGGGTATATGGACGATCCTTTACCTTCCGGGCGGTTTAGAACCGCCTGATGATCATCTGGTCTCTAGTCTATCTTGCCGCACTCCTTTTTATCTCCGCATTTTTTTCCTCGGTGGAGACAGCCTATATCTCTTTATCACCGGGACAGGTGAGTGCTCTGGCAAAAAACAGAGGAAAACGCGGCCGCTTGGTTAAAAAGCTCACAGACAGACAGGATATTCTACTAACCACATTACTCATCGGAAACAACCTGGCGAATATCGGAGCATCGGCTATGACTACAGCCGTCACCATTCGGATATACGGAAATGCTTATGTGGCGGCAGCTACCGGGATTTTAACACTGATAATACTTGTATTCTGCGAAGTCTCACCAAAACAGATTGCCCTGGCTGCCAACGAGGCCCTCTGCCTCTACAGCGCCAGAATAGTATGGATACTTTCATGGATACTTCGACCGATCATCTGGATAATAACTGCTGTCAGCCGAAGCATAACGCTGCTGTTTGCCGGAAGGTCAAAGCAGGAACTTACCCTTGAAAATCTGCTTCATCATGTTAAGGCCGCCGAAGGTGAAGGTGTCGTTGAATCTTTTGAAGAAGAAATGGTAAGGAACGTTTTTCGTATCAATGATACTCCTGTTGAGGCAATCATGACCCACAGAACTGACCTTTTCTCAGTAACAGAAGATATGAGTGTTCAGGATGTCATGGATCAGTTCATAAAATCCGGTCATACAAGAGCTCCCGTACTTAAAAGCAATCATGAGCAGGTAACCGGTGTCATAACTCTTTTTGATCTTGCCAAAGTGATTCGGGAATTCCCTGAGGCACAGGTAAAGAAGTTCACTACATCACCCTATCTGGTACCCGGCACCATGAAAGCTCATGAGCTCCTGTTCCGTTTGAAAAAAGAACCGATACATCTGGCAGTCGTGCTGGACGAATATGGCGGTCTGGACGGCGTAGTGACACGTGAAGATGTGATGGAAGAGATATTCGGAGAAATCAATGACGAGGGAGAAATCCAGACCGAAGATCCCATCCACCAGGACTCTGATGGTTCCTGGATTATCCAGGGAGATGCGGATTTCTATGATGTAAGCGACATCCTGGGTCTGGACCTTGAGCATGACAACCGAACCCACACAATCGGCGGATACCTGCTGGAGAATCTGGAGCGGATTCCAAGCGAAGGAACCGAAATCACATTACATGAAGGTGTTTATACAATAATCAAAACCCGACGCCAACGCATCGTTTCCCTCCGCTTTCATCCGGCACCGGCGATAGAAAATTAACAACTTTCCGGTTAAGCGATATCCACCTTAAAAGCAGGATCGAGCTTCTCCTTAAGGACATTCTCTATAAACCCAAGGGTGCCTACTGTAGCACTCATACAGCCGAGACAAGCCCCTTTATACGCGATTGTGACAACAGGGATATCACCGTCCATGCGGAAATCCTCAACATCGACATCACCGCCGTCCTGATGAAGTGCCGGCCGAATCTCGGAATCGAGAATCCGTTCAATGGCCTTGAATTTCTTGAAAAAATTGAGTGCGGAAAAAGGTTCTGCATCGGCAGCCACGGCTTCTGCTTCCATTTTTGCCCGAGTTTCAGCCAGGATATCCACAAGATAGTATTTTCTCTTCTCATGCCCTCCGGGATGTATACAGGATTTACAAAATGCTCCGGCCTTAGTGTAATCGGTTATCTCCTCAACGGTTTTAAGGTCATTCACCCTGATAACATCCCTGATGGTTGAAAGTGATACTCTGGCACATTCACAAACCATCTCGGCATCTTCAAGTGTGCTGATATCAACACCTCTGTAAGTGGCTACAGCTGCTTTAATTACATCATAGGCCATCACCGAGCAGTGCATTTTCTGAGGGGGAACCGCCGGTGTATCCGGATCGTCCCGAAGAGCCTTCTCTACATCAATATTGGTAATTAAAACAGCCTCATCAACAGTCAGACCAACACAGAGCTCCGCCATCATGTCGCTGGAAGCAATGGCCGTACCGCATCCAAAACTCTTGAAAGTCGCCTTCAGGATTTTTCCCGAATCTTTTTCTACAGCCCAGAACAGACGAACCGCATCACCGCAGGACTCGGCTCCATGTTCAGCTACAATGAGATCAGCATTCAGTGATTCAGCTTCTTCTTCACTGATTTCTCCCAGATATCGGGGATGGTCCATACGCTCGGCCACTTTCTGTGAATAGTTCTGCCACAGGGATCCGCCAACAAGATCATTTTTTGCCATTATATATTCCTCATAATTATCAACTTGAATATGTACTGGATATTGATCGCAGCCTTTCAACAACCGCATTCACTATAACGATAGCAGAATTGACTTCTTCTTCGCTTGTAAACCTGGAAAGGCTGAAACGGACTGCAGTATGAGCCAGATCGGCATCTGAAACCATCGCCTGAAGCGTTGCATCGGCTTCCAGGGATTCTGAAGAACAGGCGCTTCCGGTACTGGCAGCTACGTTCTTGCGGTCAAGGTCCCATAAGAAAGCCTCCCCTTCAATACCCCTGAAACTCGCCAGAATGGTGTTTGGAGTCCGGTATTCCCGTTTCCCGAAAATGATTGTGTCCGGCAGGGATGCAATGGCATCTTCAAGCCGGTTTCTCATGGCCCGAACCTTCAGATTCTCAAATTCCAGAGCCTCCACAGCCAGCTCCATGGCAAGACCCATTCCAACCATAAATGCAACATTTACAGTACCGGCGCGTCTGCCTCCCATTTGCTCTCCACCATGAAGTAGAGCTGTTAAACTTCTCCCCTGACGAACAAACAATCCGCCGACACCCTTGGGCCCATGAAATTTATGGGCACTGAAAGTGAGAAAATCCGCCGGAATATCCCGGAGGTTCACCGGAATTTTTCCAACAGCCTGAACAGCATCCGTGTGAAAAAGGACATTCTTAGTTCTGCAGAATTCTGCCAGATCATAAATCGGGTTAATAAGCCCGGTCTCATTGTTGGCCCACATGATAGAAACCAGAGCTGTCTTATCCGCGTCAAAGTCTTCAGAAAGATTCTCCAGAGTTATCAGGCCATCATCATCCGGTGCCAGACGTACAACTTCGACACCTTGAGTCTCCAGCCAGTCCAGAGTACGGGCAATACTTGGATGCTCTACCAGGGATGTTACAATCCTGGATTTATCTCCGTTGAGGATTTGATCCACCCATATCCCTTTGAGGACCGTGTTATTCCCTTCGGTGGCACAACCGTTGATGATGACATCATCTTCATCCACAGCTCCGATACCCGAGTAGATTCGATCAATGGCAATCCCCATCTCAGGATGGGTTTCGGTACCGAACTGATGCAGAGAATTAGGATTGCCGTACTGCTGCAGCCAATAGGGTTCCATGGCCTGCTTCACACGAGGGTCTACAACGGTTGTAGCGTTATTATCAAGATAAATTCTATTCATATTTATATACCACTAATATGATAGTGAATTTTTTTCACTGCGACGAGGGGTTTGCCATGGTATTCTTGCCACAATTCGCAACTATCAGTATTTTACTATTAATGACGAAATCCAAACTCACTCTGAATGACCGGAACATCATCACTGAGAAACTTGATACCATCGGAATGCATCTGTCCGAATTCTCATTTCCAAATCTTTTCCTATTCCGGAACACGCATGAATATGAAACCATCACAACAGACCACGGTTTCTTCCTCTCCGGTATTACATATGATAAGAAGCGATTCCTGATGCCGATGACCAGTCCGGAGAAAGCCGGTGAAGACTGCTTCACCGAATTGAAAGATCTTCTGCTCTCAGGTAAATGGGATTTTATGTTCCCTGTACCCGAAGTATGGTTGGAATGCTTTAAAGAGGAAGAATTCATAAGAACCTACAACCATGATGATTCCGATTACCTCTTTTTAACTGAGAAATTCAAAACATATCCCGGAAAAAAACTGCATAAAAAGAAGAACCGACTGAACCAATTCCTCAAGAATTATGAAGCTCTGCTTATCCCCCTTACAGAAGATGTTCTGGAAGATGCCATAGGGATTCTGGATAAATGGCAGGAAACCTCATCTCAGGAAATGACCACCAGTGATTACTCCCAATGCCTTGAGGGTCTTAAGATGCAAAAGGAACTTGGCCTGATAGGGGCCATGGCCTTTGCCGATGGACAGCCCGCCGGATTCCTGCTTGGAGAAGCATTGAACAGCGATACTTTCACAATCCATTTTGCCAAAGCTGATATCAGATTCAATGGTATCTATCAATTTCTCTTCAGCCGATTCGCCAATGATTTCTGTCCGGATTATGAATACCTGAATCTGGAACAGGATATTGGAAGTGAGGGGTTGAGAAAAAACAAAGAGTCATACAGGCCGAATCTCATGGCTCATAAATACCGGGTAAGCCTGAAAAAAAGTACATAAGGGTTCTCAATGTTTTTTACACATTACGGGAACATGGTTACAATTTCCTGAGCCAATACATCCACCATACCCATGTCCGACATTTTTGCATTAGGTATTACCGGTAATGCCAGAGTAACAATACGAAGGAGTGGATTTTGTATTTCAGTTAAACCAAGTTCTTTTAAACTTGCTTTCATTTTACTGACTTCCATGGACAATTCGCCGCAGGGCTTAGTCGATATTAAACCTGCAACAGATAATTCCAGACTGTTCAATACCCTGTTATCCATTGCACAGCTCATTCCGCCCTTTTGTGAAATTAGTTTATCGTAAACTAACAGTGCATTTTCCGGTGTATCATAAACTATTGTTAAGTTATGACTGTCATGAGAAACTGTGCTGCCTACAGCGCCTGAATGTGTGCCGAATTTTTTAACTATGGCTACGGTTCTGGTATCATGATTTTTATGCCTGTTAATTACAGCAACAAAACTCAAATCATTATAATCCGAAATATCTATGAAACCATCTGTTACCGGTAATTCAAGTATCTCAAAATTAGTTGTTGAAAAAGAGTAATCCTCATATGCAATAATTCTTGTACTAATCCTGCCGCTCTTAATGGGGGCCTCAATCTTGAAATCATCCGCATATAGAGTATCTACATGTATGGAATTAAGTTCCTCGAGAGAAAATGCTATTTCATCAATTTCCTCTACTAACTCATTATTCATTGCTACTAACTTTCCCTCAAAAAAAACTGCGGATGGAACCAGCTCCTCAAGAGAACTGCACAACAATAGGTCAGCCGTAAACCCCGGGTTAATTGCTCCTAGGTTTTTCACACCAATTTGAGTTGCTATGTTGTAACTGCCGCCTCTAATGGCATCAATGGGATGCATTCCAGCAGCTATTGCTTTGCGTAGAACATCATTCATATGCCCGAATTTTATTATATCCTCAGGCTCTCTATCATCAGTACAAAAGGTTAAAAAATTAAGATATCTGAAATTCTTTGTCGCAGTTACTATTTCCTCAACGTTTTTACTTATTGAGCTTTCTCTCGCATCAACATACATTCCTGAACGCATTTTATCTCTTGCTTCCTGCTGGGTTCGGCTTTCATGACAGCTGGAAGGCCCTGCTGCAATATATGCTGATAGATCCCTGCCACCCACAAAGGGTGCATGCCCCTGTATAAATAAGTTTCTGCCCTCAAAAATGTCGATAATATCGGTCATTCTTTTATCGTTATTAATAACACCAGGAAAATCCATTACTTCTGCAAGTCCGATAACACGCTCCATCTTTATCATTTCGGTCATATCTTCAGCAAAAAATACAGCGCCGGCATTTTCCTTCCCCGGTACTGCAGGTACACAAGACGGAGCTAATATGTACTGCCGCATAGGCAGTCCAATGCTTGAATCGTGCATATATTTAACACCGTCAATACCGAATACATTAGCAATCTCATGAGGATCAGTGACAACAGTGGTAGTCCCATGCGGTATAACCACTCTGGCAAAATTTCGGGGGGTCATCATGGAGCTTTCGATATGAACATGAGCATCAATGAGACCGGGTATCAAATAATCTCCATGTGCATCGTAATACTCTTTAGCTATTAATTTTTCTTCCTGTCTATCCAGCCCATCAGGATCACAATGAACGTGAGCAATAAATCCATCGTAAATACCTACATCACCTTTGTATATTTCACCGGTTATCACATTGACGATATTTGCATTTTGAATAACAAGATCACAAGGAATTTTTCCAACAGCAGCATCGATGAAAGATTTTTTATTCTTTGGTATTATTTTCATTTGACATTATCCTTCAAACTATTCGTGTCAGGTTTATTGCTGAATGATAAAACTCCCCCCGGAATTCCAGAGGAAGCCAACAACCACCCCCAAAAGGAAGTGGTTTGCGGGTTGCGCCCCCATAGGGGCTTACGGTGCTGAAAAAGCCGCCGAACTTCAGGAAAAGATATTTATGGCTAAGCCAAATCCTTTACCGCCACCATAGGGAGGCGGCTTCTGCTTCAATTAATAAGTCGAGGTTCTTTCAATATTACCATTTTGCCAGAACCTCAGTATGGGGTCGAAAGCATCTTTCATTACTATATAGAGCCTGTCCCAATAGTATGGATTTCTAACGGATAGAAAATTGATTAGTTTTACCCGCTATATCCCATGGCACCTGAATCCATAATGGATGTTTTTTTGCCCATTATTGTC
>JAUUYD010000340.1 GCA_030590585.1 Spirochaeta sp. | reverse complement strand
TTCTTCACCCCCGTATCGCCGGAATCACAAACCTGATGCACGATCATCAGAACCGGTACAAATCCTTTGACGATTACGAAGCGGATAAAACAGTCATTCTCGAAAATCTCAAACCCGATGACTTTTCGATTTTTCCCGATGATGAATACGGCAGAAGGTGGGCAGCTCTGTCCCGGGGAACCTCCTACCTGATAAGTAAGAGCATTCCGGAGGGAAAAGATTTCCGCGGTGCGTATCTGGATGGGGAAAACCGGGGATGGTTCGTCTCCGGATCAGATCCCGACACTGAGAAAGAACAGATACTCCCTGAATCCCTGAAAGTTCCAGGAGAACCATTCCGCGTAAATCTACTCTTCGCGGCAACAATGGCAAAGCTCTGGGGATGCAAAGCGGACATGATAATCAAAGCCTTATCCGAATATCCGGGTGTTCCCTACCGTATGGAAATGTTTCTCGAATCCGGAGGTATCAGATACTTTGACGATACGGCATCAACCATCCCCGATGCTGCTGCTGCTGCGGTAGAATCCATAAACGGCCCTGTAATTCTGATTGCAGGGGGTACCGACAAGGAACTGGATTTTACACCATTTGATAAGGTCTCGGCTATTCCGAAACGCATCATAATGCTTAAAGGGAGCGCTTCAGAAACATGGATACCAAGGCTTCGATCAGCTGCCGTAGAGGTTGAGGGGCCATATGACAGCATGATTGCCGCTGTTAAAGCCGCACATCGCTTTGCAGCACCGGGTGATACCATCCTGCTTTCCCCGGGAGCAACAAGTTTCGGAATGTTTCAACATGAGTTCGAACGTGGTGATGCCTTTAAAAAGGCCTGCAGATCAATCGTAAAAACTTGAAATACTGATCAATCCGCTCTAGATTCATAGTATAAGGAAGTCTATATGAGAAAAATTGCACTTGTAATGCTTGTGTTTTTAATGGTGACATCGGGGCTCTTCGCTTTTGACGGGTATGTGGATATCACAAACGAAACCGGATATACCATCTATTATGTCTATGTCAGCAATGAAAATGATGACTCCTGGGGCAATGATATGCTCGGAGATGATTATCTTTACGACACTGATACCAAAAGAGTGTATCTCTCAGGTCATCCGTCATCAATTTTCGACATAATGGTGGAAGACGAGGAAGGGGACACATACAGCTTTTACGCTGTGGATGTTGAACAGGATGATGTCATTGTTTCTCTGGCGAACCTGGATGAGAACATCGGCGGATCCTCTGCAGGTGAAGCTACACTTAACGGCCCCGGGGGTGATTTTGACGGCTATGTGGATGTCACAAACTCTACCGGATATGCCATGTACTACCTTTACCTCAAGCAGAAGAGTAAAAGCTGGGGCCCGGATCTTCTGGGAGATGATGTCCTGATGGACGGTGACACCTTTACAGTCTATTTGAAGAACTTCCCGGCCAGTGTTTTTGATATTCGTATAGAGGATGAAGAGGGGGATACCTACTCGTTCTACGACACCGATGCAGAAACAGATGATGTGTATATCACCCTGGATAACCTGGACTGATTCATAGTTCCTGAACATCTAAAAGGCCATCCTTTCATCAGGACGGCCTTTTTCTATTTACATTTACTCCAGCCGCAGGCCGGACATGTGGCACAGCCTTCCCTGAATACCAGACCGGTTTCACATTCCGGGCAGCGTTTCTCACCGGAAATCACTTCCTCACCATCGACTATGTAGGTTTTTAAAACCCGGCCCGCCACACGTTCAAAGTCTGTAAAGTGGGTATCCTTCTGCAGCTGTTTGATAATGAACTGCAGAGGTGTTCCATGCCGGAGAGCCATGGAAACAAAGCGGGCCAGCGACGCATTGGGCGTGTCATAAACTGAAGTAAAATCCTCCAGAACCAGACGGGGATTCTTGTCTCCCATCACCAGGTCGTAACGGCCTTTATTCACCTTCCGAACAATACCTTTTGTATAACCGTTGATGTGCACTTCCTGATCATCAGGAACATCAATCCAGAATACCTCGTAAAGACTCCCGTTGAAGTGGCCGGTTATTACAATGTACTGCTTCCCCATTACCTTAACCCGGTGAATATCGCAGGGCAATTCAGCAGGGCGCGAAGGAGCCGTCTCCCGGGAGATGGTTTCCTCTCCGGTTTTATCCGAAGACTCGAGTATACCCTTCATACTGCCTTCAGGATTGAAGGTGGTAAAACCCTTTAAACCTTTCCTGTAGGCATAAAGAAAAAGGTCCTTGTACTGATCGAATGTGGTTCCCGGAGGAAGATTAAGAGTCTTGGATATGCTGTGGTCAATATTCTCCTGAACGGCAGCCTGCAGATCGATGGAACGGTAGGGATCGATATCCGCTGTGGTCACCATCCAGTCGGGAGCCTTCTCTTCTCCTGTAATTTCCTTCCACGCCAGCCATGCCGCGTCATAGACCGTCTCGGTTTTTACATCATCGCCCCGGCCGGTGCGGATGCTTCTGTCGTATTGAAGAGCGAAAGCCGGTTCAATACCGCTGGAACAATTCTGGCCGATGGACAGACTGATGGTGCCTGTGGGAGCAACGGTGTTCATCTGAATATTGCGCAGCCCGCTTTTGGCAATATCCTCACGTATATCATCCGGGAGTTTTCGGAGGAATGCGGCATCCAGAATCTTTTCCGCATCAAAAGCCGGAAAACTGCCCTTCTCAGCAGCCAGAGCAGCCGAAGCCCGGTAACTGGCATCCCGAAGGGTACGGGACATATCAGCCGCAAATGAAATTGATTCATCCGATCCATAGGTAATTCCCATCATGCTCATGGCGGTGCCCAGAGCCGTGAATCCCAGACCGATCCGGCGCCACTGCCTGGAAAAGGTTTCTATTTTTTCCAGAGGATAGTCGGTCACTTCCAGAACATCATCCAGAAAGCGTACCCCGGTGGCCACCGACTCGGAAAACTGGTCAAAATCAAATCGGGCATCATCAGTAAAAGGTTCAGAGACAAAGGCAGAGAGATTCATTGCCGCCAGGCAGCAGAGAGAATACGGCGGCATTACCAGCTCTCCGCAGGGATTCACCCTGTCCATTTTGAAA
This sequence comes from Spirochaeta sp., assembly GCA_030590585.1. The sequence continues at coordinate 855 of JAUUYD010000340.1, read as the reverse complement.
GCCCAGTAACCGTTGTTGAAACGCTGAACCGTATCCGCGTTGAAAATCCCCGGTTCATTATGAATAAAGGCATTTTTCGCGAGTTTATCGTATAAATCTCTGGCTTTAACTGTTCTGTAGACTTTACCGCTGAAACTCAGATCAAAATCACCATCATTCTCCACCGCGGATATGAACTGGTCGGTAATTTTCACCGAAATATTGAATTGAGTGAGCTCCCTGTTCTTGTCACCCTGCTTAACGCTTATGAATTCTTCAATATCCGGATGATTGATATCCAGAAGTGCAATATGAGCGCTGCGGCGCTGACCACCGGTCATGATGGTTTTCGCACTCTGGTCAAAAATTCTCAAAAAACTGACAACACCTGAGGACTCGCCACCGCGAGAGAGAGTATCGCCTTTGGGCCGCAATTTTGAGATGTCAAAACCCACACCGCCACCCATTTTACTGATAACAGCATCCTCTCCGAGAGCCTCATAGATATTTTCAAGAGAATCTTCCACATCAATTGTGAAGCAGTTGTTATAATTCTTCATCGGGCTTGTCGGCCTGGCATTGGCCAGAATGCGGCCGGCAGGTATAAAACGGCCTGAAACGATCTCATCGTAAAAACGGTCGGAAATCTCCTTGCGAAGATTTTCACACTCAGCTGAAGCTATTTCTTCAGCGACACCCCGAAATACAAGTTCCGGAGAGTCTTCATCATGAAGCATGTATTTTCTTTTGAAAATCTCCTCACTTATCGGCTGCTGAAACGTAAACTTCTTTTGAGTGATTACAGACATATCCCCTCCCGGAATCATCTTGACCGCGCAGATGCAAATAATTCTGCCCAAGGAATTCATTGTGCCC
>JAUUYD010000423.1 GCA_030590585.1 Spirochaeta sp. | reverse complement strand
GCTTTGAGAAAGGCTTCCCGTATCGGGGTTTTCCGGTCTACCAGCTTGAGAAGGTTTTCATTCGGGATGGTTATAAGAGTGTCTACGTGTTCACGCAGGCGATCGATTCCGGCATCAGCCAATTCCATCTTCCGCTGCCGTTCAAAACTGAAAGGTCTGGTGACAACTGCAACAGTGAGACAGCCCATTTCTTTGGCAATACGGGCAATAACCGGAGCCGATCCGGTTCCTGTACCGCCGCCCATTCCAGCTGTAACAAATACCATATCGGCACCCTTGAGGACATTCTGTATGGTTTCGCGGTCCTCTTCTGCAGCCTGCTCACCGACTTCAGGTTTACCACCGGCACCAAGTCCACCTGTTACTTGACGGCCCAGAGGAACTTTTGTTACTGCCAAAGAGGATTCAAGCGCCTGCAAATCGGTATTCGCGGCAATGAAATCCACGCCCTGTACTCCAACCTGTATCATACGGGCTACAGCATTGCTGCCTCCGCCTCCGCAGCCGATGACTTTAATGACGGTTTTTCCTGCCGCACGTTCATCCATAATTTCAAGATCCATATCCTCTACCCCTCCCCGGGTTTTTATTACTTCCCTAAAAGAATTCACCGAGCCATTTCATCAATCCCTTGAGAGGATTGACAGCTTCTTCTGTTCGGATTGCATTTTCTCCATTTTTTCCATTTTTTCCACTTCCGGTTACAGCATCCCCCAATAAAATCAGCCCTGCAGCGGTAGACCATCTTGAATCCCGGCACTTTTCAGGCCACAGCACTGAAGTTCTTGGATTTCCCACTCTGGCAGGCTGATTGAAAACCCGGGAGGCTACGTCGGTAACTCCCGGCAGCAGAGCACCGCCGCCTGTAAGTACAACACCTCCGGCAATCCGGATGGAACCGGACATCTTTTCAACTTTTCTTTGAATAATATGAAATATCTCTTCCATCCTGGGCTGCAGAATGCGGCAGAGTTCAGTTATGGGGACAGGCATCGGGGGACGGCCGCCGACGCCGGGTATGATTACCGGTTCATCGGCATCGGTCAGGGCATCCCAGCAGCAGCCTGATTCACATTTTATGCGCTCTGCCGAATCCATAGCCGTTTTCAGAACAATGGAGATATCAGCAGTAGCCTGAGCACCGCCAACAGGAACGGAACCGGTAACTTTCGGTGCGCCGCCATGGACAAGGATATAATCCGTTGATGAGGCTCCAATATCTATCAGCAGGACACCCATTTCCTTTTCATCTTCGCTGAGAAGGGACCGAGCTGCTGCCAGACTGCCTAAAGCCACATCACCGAGTTTATAGTCAGCTCGTTCAATGGCTTTTTCAATATTCTTTATGGCGGATACCGAGGCAGTAACAATGTGAACCTCAGCTTCGAGCCTCACACCTATCATATCCATTGGGTTCCGTATGCCGCCCTGATCGTCGATTATATATTCCTGGGGCAGAACATGAAGAATATCCCTGTCCATGGGAATTACCACGGCCCGGGCCGCCTCAAGAACACGATCAACATCAGCCTGGCCAATTTCACGATTTTTACCCGATACCGCAACAACACCTCTTGAATTCAGACTGTCCACCGACGCACCGCCAAGAGCTGTCCACAGCTCCGTGACTGTTCTTCCGGCTTCATGTTCTGCTGATTCAACCGCCGTTAACACCGCTTCCCGGGCCGCCTCGATATTCACAACAACACCTTTGCGCATTCCTTCTGAGGGACTCTCCCCCCAGCCGGAAATAACCAGTGCACCACTGGAATCATATTCAGCCACAAGAACTCTAATTCGGTCGGTCCCGATATCCAGACCGGCGATGACTTCACTGTCGGTCATTCAGCTTTCCTCCACAGGCCGGAAGACTACATGTCCCCCTCGCATATCAGCTTCTTCCACATCTCCGGTACTTCCTGATGACAGGACATCAAGGACCAGAACTGCCTGACGGACAGACTCTGCCGTCAACTTCCGATCGACAAGAATTGGAATGTGTATGTGATTCATATAAAGTTTCAAATCAAAGGAATCAGCTCCACGGGGAACTATTTCAATTTCTGAAATAAGAGCAAACAGCTTCGGATCTTCCGAACGCATCAATGATAGATCCGTAAGTATTGAACGTATCGAATCCGGCAGCCGTGCTCCCAGAGAAGGCTCCGAGAAGCGGGGGCCTGATAGAACAGGCAGATTGAAAGGACTCGAGCCGCTGCCGACTTGAACCGCATATCCCTCTTCATCAAATACGGCTGGAACCGGCTTTCCTCCGGTATTAAACAAAGCCACAGCCAATGGACGGCGGCGGTAAATATAAAGGCGGAGTGTGTCCGGAAATACCTTCACAACTCGTGCTTTTCGAACAACAGGATAAGATTCAAGCCTGCTCTGCAGTTTTGTCTCTTCGATGGAGGCCCATGTTTCTCCATCCAAATCCAGCATTTCCAGCAGCTGCAGATCACTGAGCCCCAAATCACTCTCCAGTGTGATATTTTTGATAACCAGCCGGGGAGACAGCATAAAATCCCAGAGAATTTCGGCCAGTAAGAGCAGAAGCAGGATTGTAACAATGGACAGGGCAAGAACCCGGGCTTTTTTCATACGCCGGACAACAGTCACTTATCCACCTCCGAGAGCTTGTAAATCAGCCCGAAGATTATCAGTGTTACAAAGGCTGCCGAACCACCGGCAGAAAAGAGAGGAAGAGGGATTCCAGTAGCCGGAAGAAGTCCGGAAACTACGGAAAAATTGATTAGGGCCTGCCAATATACCGCAGAAACAAGACCGAAGATTCCCCAGCGGGAGAATGTATCCGGGGCACTCTCAGCAGCCAGCCAGCCTTTGACTGCAAAGACAGTAAACAGCAGCAGCAGCAGCAGCACTCCGATCAGCCCGCTCTCCTCCCCTGCAACTGCTATGACAAAATCTGAATGGGCAGCCGGCAGGCCGCCTTTTTTTATCACGCCGCGCCCAAGTCCCAGGCCCCAGAATCCGCCATGCTCAAGGGCGGATCGAGCTTTTATAAGCTGGTATCCGGCACCCGAAGGATCCGCAAAAGGGTTGAACCAGGATTTGAGCCGTTCCAATCTGTATGGTTTAACAAGCAGCATAGATGCAGCCGTCAATACAGCTGCAACTGCCGTGATACCAATGGTCCCCCGGGATACACCGGCTGCATAAAACATTCCCAGAGACACAAACAGCAGGTATGCGGCAGTGGAGAAGTCGTTCTGGAAATAAACTGATAAAATCAGAACCGATACAACCAGAAGTGACGGAAGTAAACCATCACGGAAATTCCCAAGGCGGTTTTCATTTTTTTCAAGCATTCTTGCAAGATAAAGGACAAGAACAACCCGGGTTAATTCAGAGGGCTGAAAGGTGAAACCG
>JAUUYD010000319.1 GCA_030590585.1 Spirochaeta sp. | reverse complement strand
CCGGCTTTCTCACTACGCCGAATCTCAACCGATTCTGAAGTGATTTCCAGAACATTACTTTGACTGCCGTCAAACTCCACCGAAAGAACGGCTCCTTCCATCAGGCTTTGAATCTCAGAAGGATTCAAGGTTTCTATCCGGGCAGCGGCTGCCTTCATATCCTTGCCGAGTTTACGTCCGAGAATCTTGAAATTGGCCTTTGCCGAATATTCCACCAGATCTTCTTCATTTTCCCGGAACTGTACTTCCTTGACGTTCAGCTCTTCTGCAAGAAGATCGGCCATCTCAATTAAAACAGCCTTTTCAGCCTTATTTCCGGTTACTACATAAAGGCTTTTCAGGGGCTGACGAATTTTTAATTCATGGGCATTACGAAGAGCACGTCCCAGGCTGACCGTTCTTCTGGTTACATCCATTTTCATTTCCAGTACTTCATCTTTGGGGAATCGGGATGCCTCGGGCCAATCACAAAGATGAACAGACTCAGGACTGTCATCGTTTTTAAGATTCCGATAGATTTCATCCGAAATAAACGGAACGAACGGAGCTGCAACCTGAGCAAGTGTAATCAACGCCCCTCTGAGAGTTGCATAAGCTTCATATTTATCCGAATCTCCGGCTCCTTCCCGGGTACTCTTCCAGAATCTTCGTCTTGAACGCCTTATATACCAATTGTTCAATGAGTCAATAAACCCGAGAATAGGCTCGATTGCTTTCTGTATATCATATGCATCAAGCTGTTCAGCAACTGTTCTGACCAGTTTTCCGGTTTCCGAAAGTATCCAGCGATCAAGAGGATTGGAAGGATTTTCAGGTATCTCCGATGGTCGAATACCGTCAATATTGGCGTAAGTAACATAGAAACTGTAAGCATTCCAGAGTGGTAGAAGGACTCCTTTCAAAACATCCCGGACACCGCTATCAGAAAATCTGAGGCTTTCGGCTTTAACGACAGCTGAATCCATGAGAAAGAGGCGCAGGGCATCAGCTCCAAACTGATCGATTACTTCCCCGGGGTCTGTATAATTCCTCAGACTCTTGGACATTTTCTTTCCGTCTTCGGCAAGAACAAGTCCGTTCACAACAACATGACGAAATGCCGGTGAATCAAATAATGCTGCACCGAGAATTGTCAGGGTATAGAACCACCCCCGAGTCTGATCCAGACCTTCGGAAATAAAGTCTGCCGGGAAATGCTCCTCGAACCATTCTTTATTTTCAAAAGGATAATGAACCTGGGCGTAAGGCATGGCTCCTGATTCAAACCAGCAGTCCAGAACTTCAGGGATGCGTTTCATGGTTCCGCCGCAGCTGCAGCTCCAGACCAGATCGTCGATGTGGTGCTTGTGAAGATCTCCGCCTGCGGCTTTATGAGCCCGGGCCGCTTCTTCACCTATCCGGGCATAGAGCTCATCCCGGCTGCCGAGGCATTCTCTCTCACCGCAGCCCTCACATTCCCAGATCGGCATGGGGTTGCCCCAGTACCGGTTCCGGCTGATGGCCCAATCCCGCGCATTATCCAGCCACTTTCCGAAACGCCCTTTCTTTATATGGTCCGGAAGCCAGTGAACCTGCTTGTTTGACGAAATCATGGTGTCCTTGATTTTCTGGATATCGACAAACCAGGAACCGACGGCTTTATAAATCAGAGGACTGTCACATCTCCAGCAGTGTGGGTATGAATGCAGTATCTGATCCCGCTTTACAAGTATTCCCTTATCTTTAAGAAGCTTGATAATGTCCTTATCACAGTCTTTGACAAAACGGCCGGCATAATCAGGAACCTCATTTGTGAATTGACCTTCCTCATCAACGGGGCAGACCACCGGTACACCCGAGCCTTTCATCACTTCATAATCATCTTCACCAAAACCCGGAGCGGTATGAACTATACCGGTTCCGTCTTCAGTAGAAACATGATCACCGAGAAGCACTTTGAAAGCACCCTTATCAGCCAAATCGGCAAAATAAGGAAAAATCGGCTCGTATTTCATCCCAGCGAGTTCAGAACCCTTCTTTGTCCACTCGAGATTGTAGTCCGCATCGCTTTTGTAATAATCTTCCAACCTCGCCTCGGCAAGGATGCAGGATGTACCATCTGATTTATCGCTAACCTTCACATAAACAATATCCGGTCCAACCGAAAGCCCGAGATTGCTGATGAGAGTCCAGGGCGTTGTAGTCCATGCCAGAAACCATGTGTTCTCTTCAGATTTACTCTTGAAGCGGACAGTTATCGCCGGATCGTGGACGTCTTTGTATCCCCCGAGATTAAGCTCATGATTGGACAGAGGAGTCGAACAGCGGGGACATGTGGGTAGTATGTAATGCCCCTTGTAAACCAGCCCCTTGTCCCAGAGAGATTTCATTACCCACCAGATTGACTCCATATAATCCGAATCCATGGTTTTATAATCATTCTCAAAATCCACCCAGCGTCCTGACCTGGTCATGATTCTCTGCCATTCTCCGGTATACCTGAGAACAATGGATCGGCAGGCTTCATTGAACTCGGCAACACCGAATTTTTCTATTTCGGTTTTACCTGAGATGCCCAATTCCTTTTCCATCTCATACTCGACGGGAAGACCATGACAATCCCAGCCGAAACGCCGTTCCACCCTCATGCCTTTCATCGTGACGTACCGCGGAATGATATCTTTAATGGTCCCCGGTACTAAATGACCGAAATGAGGCAGACCCGTCGCAAATGGCGGGCCGTCATAGAATACATATTCATCTGCATCAGAGCGGTTTTGAATCGATTTCTCGAATATATGATGTTCGTTCCAGAATTTGAGGATTTCTTCCTCCATTTTCGGGAAGTCAACTTTGGGATCTACAGGCTTGTACACTTCATGCTCCATGGGTATTAAAAAACGGATTAAAGATACCCCGGAGGGGATGATGGTAGCAAGAGAGGCCTCAATGGGACGCAATCCGCAAACTGCCTGCTGCAGGTGGTTGTTGATACTCTCATGCACACCGGGTTATCGTGACCGGTATGAGCATTCTGATGGTTAAAAAGATACTTCTTGACGGTTCACCCTGTGGAAAATGTGCCCAGGCTGAGGAAATAATCCGAAGACGGGGATATTGGGAGCGGATCGATACGGTAGTGATTGCCGATGAAGGCGATGCCGAATCAGAAGGAATGAAACTGGCCGCCAGGTACAATATTGATCTGGCACCTTTCTTTATTGTAAAGGATGAAAGCGGATCTGAGCGCAGCTATACACGGGTTTTTGAGTTTATTAAAAAAGAACTTGAGACTCAAAGCACTCCTGAAACCGGAGCAGGCACGCCATCTGAATACAAAATCACGACTGTTAACGAAAAATCCGCTGATATGGCACCCTGGGAGATACTGGCTGAAGCTCAAAGGGCATTCGGGGACAAACTCGTACTGGCATTCAGCGGAGCGGAGGATGTTGTCCTGATTGATATGGCTGTGAAAAACGGTTTGCCTTTTTCAACATTCTGCCTGGACACAGGCCGGCTCCACGGCGAAACATACGAGTATCTCGATAATGTAAGAAATCATTACGGAATCAGCATTGAGTTATTTACACCATCCTATAAGCTGCTTGAACCTTTCGTGAATGAAAAAGGTTTGAACAGTTTTTACAGTGACGGCCATTCCGAATGCTGCGGTATCCGCAAAGTAGAACCTCTGGGCCGGGCTCTTATCGGCCGAAAGGCCTGGGTTACGGGATTAAGACGGGATCAGAGCCCGGCCACAAGAAACGGCCTGCAATATTCAAGTTTTGATGAAGGTCACCTGGATGATTCAAGTCAGCCCCTGGTGAAAATAAATCCGCTCCTCGACTGGAGTTCCAGGGATGTCTGGAATTACATCAGGGAAAACGATGTTCCGTACAACCCGCTTCATGATATGGGTTACCGATCCATAGGCTGTCAGCCCTGTACCCGTGCTTCACGGCCGGGGGAGCATGAACGGGCGGCCCGCTGGTGGTGGGAAAATGACACAAAGAGGGAATGCGGGCTTCATACAGGCAGCTAAAGCAGCACTTACTTCAGCTTCCGGGCTCCTGAGAGGAAATGAATGGTATCATACCCCAGGGCTCTGCCCTGGACCCGGAGTCGCCAAGGGCGACTCCTTTCCGCGGCAGAGCCGCGGGGTAT
>JAUUYD010000372.1 GCA_030590585.1 Spirochaeta sp. | reverse complement strand
GCACCGAGTACGGATATTATGAACAAGATAGCCCGGTCAGTATTGTCTCTGTACTCTTTTGATTCCGCAGCTGATGCAACGGATATCCCGAATGTACTCAGGCAAAGCGTTCAGCTTATAAGTCGGTTCCCCTCTATTGCCGCCTACGCTTACCAGGCCAAAAGCCATTATTACGGTGGAGCAAGCCTTTTTCTGCATAAACCCGATCCGGAGAAAAGTACCGCGGAAAACATGCTGATGATGATACGTGAAGATCAATCGTATACCACTCAGGAAGCAGAGATACTCGACCTCTGTCTGGTACTTCACGCCGAGCATGGTGGTGGTAATAATTCGGCATTTACCACACATGTAGTGTCTTCTTCCGGAACTGATACTTACTCTGCAATTGCTGCCGCTGTTGGTTCTCTTAAAGGACCCCTTCATGGCGGAGCCTCAGCAAAGGTACGCACCATGATGAGAAACATCATGGAAAACATCAAGGACTGGTCGGATGAGGACGAGATTAGTGCCTACATAACAAAAGTTCTAAGAAAAAAGGCCTTTGACAACAAAGGGCTTGTCTACGGAATGGGACATGCTGTTTACACAAAATCTGATCCAAGAGCTGATCTTCTTAAATTGAAAGCGGCCGATCTTGCCAGGGTAACTGGTAAAGAAGATGAATTTGTCCTGTACAATCTGGTTGAAAAACTTACTCCTGTAATCTTTGCTGAAGTTACAGGTAAAGAAAAAGATCTTTCTGCCAATGTCGACTTCTATTCAGGATTCGTATACTGCTGTCTTAATCTTCCACAAGAACTCTTCACTCCGATATTTGCTGTTGCGCGTATCGCCGGATGGTGTGCTCATCGTGTTGAAGAAATCGTATCCGGCGGACGTATAATACGTCCCGCCTATCGGAGCATTACCAGAAGCCGTCCATATCTGCTGATGAAAGAACGTTCACAGGCATAAATATTATTAAAAAGGGGCCGCCCCTTCCGGGACGGCCCCAAGCTCCTTTTCAGTACGGGAGGAGCATCAAGTTTCTTTCTGACTGGCTGCTATAATGTCCTGAGCCACTTTACCTGATACAGGATCGTAGTGACTGAACTCCATTTCATAGGCCCCGGTTCCTGATGTGAGGGATTTCATATCAATAGCATATGTGAGAAGTTCACCCTGGGGAACAACTGCCTTGATTGACTGAATCCCGCCTCCGATTGGTGATTGATCCTGAACACGGCCGCGTTTACTTGAGAGGTCTGAGAGGACATCTCCAAGGTACTGATCCTCGACAAAGATAGTCATGTTCACCATGGGCTCCAGCAAAGTAGGGGCGCATTTTTCACATGCTTGCTTCAACGCATTTTTTGCAGCAAGTTTGAAGGCCATCTCTGATGAATCAACCGGATGTTCCTTACCGTCGTAAACACTCACACTGATATCCACCAGGGGATACCCGGCCAGCAAGCCCTCCTGCATAGCTTCACGAAGGCCTTTTTCTATCCCCGGGAAATAGCCCCGGCTGATTGAGCCGCCCTTGGTATCGTTTGTCATTTCAAAATCATCACCGCGGCGAAGAGGTTTGGCCTTTATGAATACCTTTGCGTACTGTCCATGGCCGCCTGTTTGTTTTTTATGGGCATATTCAGCCTCGGCGGATTTTGTAATGGTTTCCCGATACGGTACTCTGGGTTTACGTGTCAGAACCTTTATTTTCGACTCTTTAAGAAGCTTCTCGAATATACTGTTCGTATGCATTTCACCCATACCTGAAATAACAGTTTCCTTGGTTTCCTCATCAAAACCGATGATGAATGTTAAATCCTGTTCGGAAATACGATGAAGATAGTCATTCATCTTATCCTCGTCCTTCTGATTCTCAGCTCTGATAGCCAGAGAATGGACTGGCGCAGGGAGTGATAATGGTTTGAAATGGACTGTTGATGATGCGGCAGTGATAGTATCGTTAGTGTGAACTGATTCAAGCTTAACTACGGCACCAAGGTCGCCGGTTACAAGCTCTGATGCTTCTTTCAGGTTCTTTCCATTTATGTGATACACCTTGGAGATACGCTCTTTCTTATCTATTCGGGTGTTGTAGATTTCCCCTGATTTAAGCACACCTGTCACAACTTTGACATAACTTATCTTTCCGGAAAATTTATCTATGGATGTTTTATAAACAAATCCCGAAAAAGATCCTTCTAAATTGTAGGAAACAGGATCACCATCTTCCAGAGGCTCAGGTTCGCGGCCTGGAGGGGGGGACAGTTCTGCAAGGATGTCCAGTAGATCGCTGATTCCTGTTCCCATTTCCGCTGAACCGCAGAGAACCGGCACAAAGTTGTTTGCGGCCATACCTTCTTCCAGGCCTTTCAGGATATCAGCACCTTCAAGAGTTCCGTTATCGAAAAACTTCTCGGTGAGAGAGTCGTCGCCTTCAGCGGCCATTTCGATAAGCTTTTCACGCCACTCGGCAACTTCTTCTTCCATTTCAGCTGGAATAGCTGTCTCTTCACCGCCAGCCTTCACAGCTTTCATATGGAGAAGGTCAACAATTCCTTCATGCGAAGAAGTCTGGCCCAGGGGTAGATTTAACGGAACTGCAGTGACTTTAAATGCTTCTTTTATTTCATCAAGTGATTTCTGAAAATCAGCCCTGTCCTGATCCATTTTATTGATGAAGACAATACGCGGGAGATTACGTTTATCCAGCCGGCGCCAGAGTTTAACGGTTTCGATCTGAATACCCGCAGGTGCACTGATAACCATGACGGCGGTTTCAGCTGCTCTGAATGAAGAGACAACTTCGCCAACAAAATCAGAAGAGCCGGGGGTATCAAGGACATTTAATTTCACGTCCTTCCATGGAAGGTTCATGAGGCTGGTATGGAGAGAGAATTTATGTTCAATCTCATCGTCCTTGTAGTCGCTCATGGTTCGACCGCTTTCGATACTCTCACTTTTGGATATAACTCCGGCTCTGAACAGCATCTGCTCAACCAAAGTCGTTTTTCCCGTACTGCCGTGACCACATACGGCTACATTACGGATGGCGTTCATGGAAATTGCCATGAAGGATCCTCCTTGTAAAAAATAGTTTTGAACAGAGGAATCCTACGACAGGTTCACCACGCCGTCAAATAAAATCGCAAAGTGGGTTATTACTTGAATCACTTTGCAAATTTTCAGCTGTTTGTTTGAGATCAACTAGGTATTAAAGGGCTGTAGTATTCACGTAATCAGGATGTTTTCTTCGCAAAATGACTGAATTCCATGGAGAATGTACCACGTCCCTGTGTCAAGCTGCGCAATGTTGTGGAATAACCGAACATATTCACCAGCGGCGCCTTTGCCTTAACCAATTCATATGAGGGGCGGGACTCCATGCTGTCCACATGTCCTCCGCGTTGACTCAGGTTGCTGATGACATCACCAACCTGCTCCCCCGGGCACATGACATCAACTTCCATAACAGGTTCCAGAAGGATTGGCGAGGCTTTCATGCATGCCGAATCGTAACCCAGTGAAGATGCAGCTTCAAAAGCTATTTCACTGGCCGTTATCTCCTGGAATATCACATCTGTAAGAGTAACTTTGACATCAACTGACGGATATCCCATAACAATACCGGAGGGGAAAGAAGCTTCTATTCCTCTTTTTACAGCATCCTGGAAAGGGACAGGAAGTTTTCCCGGCGGTACTTCTGATTCAAAAT
>JAUUYD010000214.1 GCA_030590585.1 Spirochaeta sp. | reverse complement strand
TCCGCAGACCAGTCATTCTGATCGTAGGTTGTGGAAACACCGGCCTGAAGCGTTCTGAATCCGAACTGTTTTGCCTGAACAGTCTGTGTAACCTTGGCAACACTGTCGATGCCGAAGGGCAGTTTCCAGTGCAGTCCATCCGTTACAGTTGCGTTGTACTTACCGAAGCGAGTGACGACACCACGTTCGTTGGCGTTTACCGTGTAAAAGCTGGATACAACGGCAATTAAGATAATGGCGATAATGACGATTCCCACAGACAGGCCGCCGCTGATTTTGCGGCCGCCGAATTTATGGGGAGTTACGTTCTGGTCTGCCATGAAACCTCCCGGGTCCTTTTATTGGTACCTTACGGTAAAAATAAGGCTACGGGGAGCATGGGTCAAGTTACAGCACCATAAAGAGTAGGTTTCGTCAATATTTATACATGATTCATATAGCACTAACGCCTAGAAGGTAATTCCTGTTGAAATATGTTGATATCGATTCAGTAAATAATAGAAATAACCTGATTATCCTTAATGAGACGAATTCGGAGAGCTTGAGAGTTTGGAATCAACCGGGGTTATGAATTTAGTACTTCATATCTGAGTTAACTGGTCTATACTGTAGTGACAGGAGGCCGCAGGTGGAGCTTATTCCTAAAGATATTCCCATGGAATTCCTTCAGTTTCTCCCGGAAGGCATCAAGCTGGTGAACCGTCATGGTCATCCCTATCTGGTAATGGACCGGGTAAACGATGCCAATGGGAACAGTTTGATGGACAATTCGGTTCGTATTCATGGAGAACCTTCTGTGAAGCTGCATGTAAAGGTTGGTGACTCAGAGGGTCTGATATTTGTGGATGCCTATTGGGGCAGTCATGCCAAGCTTTACAGTTTTATTCCTGATTTCTCCAGCGGTAAAAAAACTGTTGAGGCTTTCAGCCCTGCAGATGATTCGAGTCTGATGGTTCCCTGGAAGTGTCCGATAGAAGACTGTGCGGAAACCCATGGAATCCAACTCTCTCTTCCTGCCGGGAATACCATCATTGTATGCGGAAAACTGGGCTGCCCGGGACATCTTATCAATGTGGCCCGGTTGGCGGATGGTGTGAGTGAGTCATTGAGTAATATCAATTACTTCGGAGAAGGAGAGGACGAACTATTCTCTGCAATCTGACTGTGTCTATGACCGAATTACAGGGGAGGGCCAAGTGGCTGCAAACCGCGTTGAAGTAAATCAGGATCTTTGTAAGGCATGCAGGGTGTGTGTGGAAACCTGTCCGAATCACTGCCTGGAATTGGGGAGTGATATCAATGCTCTTGGATATCAGGCCGTACGATTTGACTCGGAAGACTGTACGGCTTGCGGGCTGTGCTTCTATGTCTGCCCGGAGCCCGGAACCCTGACTGTGATCAAAGGGGGCAAGGTATGAGAAAAACTCTGATAAAGGGAAATGATGCCATCGTTCGAGGCGCCCTGCTCGGCGGCGCGACTCACTTCTTCGGCTATCCGATTACACCGGCAAGTGAGATTGCTCACGGAGCCGCCGACCTGTTCACCCGGTCGGGACGGACCTTCCTTCAGGCCGAGAGTGAAACAAGCGCGGTGAACATGATATACGGCGCGGCCTCGGCCGGTGCCCGGGTGATGAGTGCCTCTTCAGGGCCGGGTGTAGCCCTTATGCTCGAGGGCCTGAGTTATCTGGCCGGTGCTGAGCTCCCGTCGGTATTGGTGGATGTGCAGCGTGCCGGCCCGGGTTTGGGGAATATCTGGCCGGAGCAGTCGGATTACAACATGTGCTGTAAAGGCGGTGGTCATGGCGCGTTTCATAACATTGTTCTAGCCCCGTCTTCAGGACAGGAAATGACGGATTTCGCTTACAGGGCATTTGATATGGCCGATGCTTACCGGATGACAGTCATTATTCTTACTGATGCGTATGTCGGTCAGATGATGGAAGCTGTGGGATTCCCCTCAGCCGTACGTCATGGGGCAAGAAAAAGCTGGGCGGTTTACGCTGATGAGTCCAGCCGGAAGAACTTGATATCTTCCATTGTAATGAGTCAAAGCGGACTGGCAGAACACAATATGATGCTTCAGGAAAAGTACGCGCGGATTGCCCGGGATCTTACCGATTGGGAAGAGATAGAAACCAGTGATGCCGATTTCCTGCTGGTTGCTTTCGGAATTACCGCGCGTATCGCTGTCACTGCTGTGAAACATCTTCGGGAAGAGGGGTTTAAAGTCGGCCTGCTCAGGCCGAAAACTCTTTTTCCTTTTCCATCCGGGCGTATCAGGGAGCTGTCGGAGAGGATCGGTATAATGGCTGTGGCTGAACTCAACAATGGAATGATGGCCGAAGATGTGGAACTGGCGGTTAAAGGGCGCTGCGATGTCCGGAGGTACAACTGGTTCGGCGGCATGGTACCCAGTGCCGAAGAGCTTGCGGCTCGGGTAAGGGAGGATCTGAATGGTTAAACATGCCAAGCCAAAGGGTTTTTACAATACCTTTGAAAGGAAAAGCTCTGAGCCGGGTCCGGAGTCCGAGAGCACTCACTATTGTCCTGGCTGCGGCCATGGGACGGTCCATAAACTGATTGCCGAAGCCCTGGAGGATTTGACGATAAAGAACCGGACGGTTTTTCTCTCTCCGGTGGGTTGTTCTGTTTTTGCCTACTATTATTTTGATACCGGCAATATTCAATGTTCTCACGGCAGAGCTCCGGCGGTGGGAACCGGTGTTATCCGATCTTTGGATGATGCTGTAGTAATTTCCTATCAGGGGGATGGGGATCTGGCGGGAATCGGCACTGCCGAAATCATCCATGCCGCGAATCGCGGTGAGAACATGGCCGTCTTTTTTGTCAACAATGCCATATACGGCATGACCGGAGGTCAACTGGCTCCTACAACCCTTCTTGGCCAGGAAACAAGCACAACGCCCCTTGGGCGCCTGGCCGACAGAGAGGGCGGCCCCATACATATGGCGGAAATACTGGATGCCCTGGACGGACCGGCTTTCATTGAAAGAACATCCCTTGGTAATGCCGCAGGAGTGATGAAAACCCGCAAAGCCATACGTAAAGCCCTCACCAATCAGGTGGAGCGAAGGGGCTTCAGTTTTGTCGAGATTCTTTCCCCATGTCCTGTCGGATGGAAACTTACCCCCATACAGTCCAGGGTCTGGATTAAAGACACGATGGAAAAAACTTTCCAGGTGAAACAGTTCCGTGACCGGGAAGATGGTTTAAGAGGAACAGGGCGAATGCCTCTTTTAAACGATGATGAATTAAAGGAACTCCTCGGATCGGAACATGGAGAGGAGATCAACAGCGGGAAGAATCTGGAATCCGAATGCCGGGTGAAAATTGCCGGATTCGGGGGGCAGGGTGTGATGTCCGCTGGGGTACTTCTGGCTAACGCGGCAATCGGAGAGGGCCTGGAGGCTACATGGCTTCCATCCTATGGACCAGAAATGAGGGGCGGAACGGCAAATGCAAGTGTTGTCGTATCTGATGAGCCTGTGGGTTCTCCGGTAGTGGACCATCCAACGGCAGTTCTGGCCATGAATGGACCCTCCCTGGATTCTCTTGAGGAAACTGTCGTTCCCGGAGGGCTGATAATCGTTAACAGTTCCCTGGTGAACCGCAAGGTGAAACGGGGCGATGTCAAGGTGATTTATGCACCTGTGAGCACCATGGCTGCCGATGCCGGATTCCTGAAAGGGGCCAATGTTGTGATCTTATCCCTCTATCTTCTGGAGCAAGGAACCCCCGGTATCCAAACCCTGAAAACTGTAATCCCAAAATCCCTCAGGAAAAAAGAACTCATAGAGGTGAATCTGAAACTGGTAAGGGCTGCAGAGGAGTTTTATGCCTCCTGATTCTGAGCTTACACATGCAGAAAAAATTCTGGTAATTAATCCAGGTTCCACTTCCACCAAAGTGGCGATTTTTACAGGATTAAAAAAGCATGCTGAAACCACTGCGGTCCACAATGCTGAAGACCTATGCACTTTTGAGAATCTCCTTGATCAGCTTTTTTTCAGGGAGGCGGTTGTCCGTCGTTTTTTGAGGGAGCAGGGTTGGGAGCTGGACTCTCTCGATGCTGTAGCAGGCCGGGGAGGTATGCTGCATCCCCTGGACGGCGGGGTTTATGAAGTTAATTCTGATATGCTGGCAGATCTCCGTTCAAGCAGATACGGGGAACACGCGAGTAATCTCGGGGCGCCTCTGGCTCGGGAAATTGCAGGCAGGGCAGACTGTCCAGCTTATATTGTTGACCCAATTGCAGTGGATGAACTTGATGATACTGCAAGGCTTTCCGGTCATCCTGAGATTCCCCGGCGCAGCGTATTTCACGCTCTCAATCAGCGCAGTGTTGCCCGGCTGGTGGCGGAGCGTATTGGGAAAACCTATAAAGATGCACGATTTATAGTTGCCCATATGGGAGGCGGCATATCCATCGGTGCCCATAAAAACGGACGGGTTATTGATGTGAACAATGCCCTGGATGGTGACGGACCTTTTACGCCTGAGCGTGTCGGCACTCTTCCGACAGGACAGGTGGTTTCCCTCTGTTTCAAATCGGGTAAGTCCGAGAAAGAAATACGCCGGATGATTAAAGGGACAGGGGGTGTGACGGCTTATTGCGGAACCAATGACTTACGAGAGCTGATAAAAAAGATGGATTCCCAAACGAACGAGTGGAATACAGCGGGTTCGCAAAGCGAACTTGCGAGGAGTGAACTTGTTCATTCTGTCGCTGCTGCTGAGCTTACTGATGCAAAGACTTCGGGGGGGCCGGAGGCTTCTTTGCCTGTTCATCCGGCTATTGTTTTCGAAGCACTGTGCAGGCAGATTTCCCAGGCCATATGTGCTCATGGCGCTACTCTTGAAGGTTCGGTTGACGCTGTTATACTCACTGGCGGGATGGCTCATTCCGACCGTCTGGTGAAAAGACTGAAAACCATGTGCGGCTGGATGGCTCCGGTGGTAGTTGTTCCCGGAGAGAGGGAAATGGAAGCCCTTGCCGAAGGTGCTGTTCGCGCACTTCGGGGTGATGAGCCGGTCAAGGAGTATTCTTAAGTGATTTACAAGCGAAATGAGAGGAGTGAACTTGTTCATTCCCGAATGAGCGCTGGAAAAGCATGGTTTCATACCCCGCGGCTCCGCCGCGGAACAGGGAGTCGCTTGAGCGACTCCGGGTCCAGGGCTCTGCCCTGGGGTATGATACCATTCATTTCTTC
>JAUUYD010000082.1 GCA_030590585.1 Spirochaeta sp. | reverse complement strand
GATGTATATGGTAACTCCTTAATTATCGCTGGTAGGAAGAGGGTAAATCAAGCTCATTTCTATACTTGGCAACCGTTCTTCGGGCAAGATTAATACCTCTTCTCGCCAGAAGGTCACTGAGCTTCTGATCGGACAGGCGTTTTTCCGGATCAGCTTCAGCCAGGATTTCCTTGATGACCTCTTTCGCGGCCACTTTTGATACCCTCGACCCTGAAGAACCGGCTCCCGAGATGGAATTGGTGAAAAAGAATTTCAGCTCAAAAAGCCCCCAATCGGTCTGAACGTACTTATTCGTTGTAATACGGGAAACAGTCGCTTCATGCACACCGATTTCCGCAGCGACATCTTTCAGGGTGAGGGGTTTCAGAAACCTGGGGCCCCCTGAGAAAAAATCCCTTTGAAACTCAATTATCGACCGTGCGGCCTTCAGTAAAGTGTTGTCTCTCTGGGCCAGGCTGTTGATGAAATAACGGGCCTCCCGGGAATGATCGGAAATAAAACGTTTAGCATCTTTGTTACTGCCGGCTTCCTCGCTGATTTTCTCAAACTCCGGATCCACCCGCAGAACCGGGAGTACCTCGTCATTCAGAATCAGAACATGCTCTCCTTCAGATTCCCGAATCTCCAGATCCGGAATGATATACTGGGGAGTTTCCGTAGAATAAAGATGTCCGGGGAAGGGATTGAGCATCCGGATGTATTCCTCATAATCATCCCAGTCTTCCCGGGAGATTTTCATATTTATCCTCACATCTTCAGGACGTTTCTTTTCCAGAAGAACCAGTGCGTCCATTACAAATCGTTCAAAAGCCTCAGGACCATCGCCTCTGATATCAGCCTGAACGAGAAGAGATTCCCGCCAATCTGTGCAGGCACAGCCCAGGGGATCCATTGAACGTACCAGACTCAGAGCCTCATCCAGAATCGACGGGTTGGAGGATTGGAGCAGAAGATCCGGAGCCTCCCGGTGAAACCCGTCATCATCAAGGTTCCAGATAATTCTCTCCGCCAAATCAGCGATGTCCTCAGGGACATCCATGACTCGCAGCTGGTCAATCATATGATCGTGCAGGGACTCCTCACGGGATACAGCACCTTCCAGGAAACGCTGTTTGCTGTCCGGATCACCCCTGGGTACCGGCTGATACCCCGGATCGGAGCTGTTGGCAAATGGGTCGGATTCGGTAACCTGATCTTCACGAACCCGTGTTTCGCTCAACGGCGGAGCATCAGCCTCACCAGCCTCCCTGACAACTTCAAGAGCCGGATTCTTCTCCACTTCGTCCTGAATGGTTTCCTTCAGTTCAGAAAGAGGCATGGCCATCAGTTTGATGGATTGGATGAGTTTCTGAGTTATTACCTGTTTCTGAGCGAGACCCTGATGAACCGAAAGCCTCTGACCTTGTGCGGGCAACTGTGTCCTCCACCTCCATGCTGTATTAATCAGGGGCTGACGTCAAGGAATGTTTGGAAGGAGAAATGATTAATTGAGAAGGGGGAGCCCGGCTACATTGAGAAATCCCGGCCGAGGTATATCTCCCGGGCTCTATCATCATTCAGCAGCTCCCGGGAGGTTCCGCCGGTGAGAATTTCACCATGATTAATGATGTAGGCATGGCCGGTGATGGAAAGGGTGTCCCTGACGTTGTGATCGGTAATAAGGACACCGATGTTACGTTCCGCCATGTGAGAGATGATATTCCGAAGGTCTCCTACGGCTATGGGATCTATTCCACTGAAAGGTTCATCCAGGAGAAGAAATATAGGGTTGGTGGCCAGGGCACGGCAGATTTCGGTACGGCGACGCTCGCCGCCTGAAAGCGTATCGGCCCGGCGCTTTGCCAGGTCCGAGATTCCAAGGTCATCCAAGAGTCTCTCCAGCATGGACTTCCGCTCCGATCGAGTCAGATCTCTGCGGGCTTCCAGAACCGCCTGAACATTCTGGGAAACGGTAAGTTTACGGAAAACCGAAGGCTCCTGGGGCAGATAATTGATTCCCAGCCGGGCACGTTTGTACATGGGCTCGCTTGTAATATCGCGATTATCGAGCCAAACCTTGCCGGAAGTGGCTTTAAGGAACCCGGCTATCATGTAGAAAGTTGTGGTTTTTCCGGCACCATTAGGACCAAGCAGGCCTACGATTTCTCCCTGCTTCATACTGAAGGATACATCGGATACGGCCAGTTTTGCCCTGTATTGTTTCCTCAGGCCTTCGGCATGGAGGACTGTCAGAGATCCGGATTCATCATTATTCATCATTCTTCTTCTTCGTCATCACTTTTTGTCGTCAGGGCACCGGCAACAGCTCCTTCCATGACGATTTCATCGGTATCAAGATTCACCCGGATACGATCCGCACGGTATTCATCATCTTTTCTCCAGACCACCGGACGCCCTGATATTTCCAGCAGGTTATCATCCATCCAGTATGTGGCAAATTCACCGCGGCTCACTGTCTCATCCTTGATGAGCCGTACCGACACCTGCATGATAACCAGGTTGTTCTCTTCATGAAGATCCAGAGACTCACATCGTATGACGATGCCTTTTTCCTCATCAATCAGTAATACCTGTTCTCTGAAACGGATAATCTTCGCATCCCTGTCATAGTCGAATCGTTCGGATTTTACAGTGATACCTCTATCCGTATCAGTCAGGGTAATACCACCCTCCCCGCTGATACGCTTGTAGTCGGTTCCGCCCAATATCAGATGAGAGGCTTCTATCACCATATTGTCCGACTCAACACGGGCATCACCATCCAGAATGGTTTTCGGATTATCCCCGGTCGGGAAACTGCTTACCTCTGCTGCGGTAAAGCGCCAGGTTTCAGCAGCGAGACTGATTGAAGTAATGAGGAATATGAGGATGATAACAATCTTACGAGATTCAGCTCTCATCATCTATCTCCAGTGTACCTACCACTCCTGCAGAAAACCCGTATGTTTCCCGGGCCGTATCGGCAGCAAAACCCTCACCCGTTATTGTAATACCGTCCCCGGAATAGATACTTACTTTACCTTCCCCGGTTAATATACGTTCCTTATTGTCCCATCTCAAGTATTCGGCTTCGAGACGGGTATCACTGGAATAATCCTGGAGAACAATACCGCCCTCGGCGAATCCGTCACGATCCCCGGACAGTTCAATTCGATCGGCATTTCCTTCAATGGTTTTTTCCCCGGATGCGTTGAGTTCCAGTATCTGAGCATCCATGAATACCGTCACATCTTTTTCCCCGAAGTGCTCTACACGCCCTGCCCCGATTTCCATACGTCCGGTAGATGAAACTGTTACCTGCCGGAAATTCTCCGAAACTGTATCCGGAATCTCTCCCAGAGCCGCGGATACAGCTTGATCATCCACACAGGAAACAAGGAGCATCAGAAGGAATAACTGGCAGATGATAACAATTCTCAGCATTGATTCATTATCAAATTCACTGCAGCTGCAGTCAACCACCACCTTCACCCCACAGGGGGACTGCCACCAGGAGGCATCTACAGGTTACAATAGGTACCAGGGTTCGAAACTCGAAGAAGGAGTTCAGATGTCATACATCATCAGCGGGATACAGCAGATTGGAATTGGCATTCCCGATGTCGAGGAAGCCTGGAAATGGTACCGCTGCCGATTCGGAATGGATATTCCCATCTTCCGTGAGGCCGCGGAAGCTCCTTTCATGATTGATTATACAGGCGGGAAGGTTCAGGCCCGGGATGCTATTCTGGCCATCAACCTCCGGGGAGGCGGCGGCTTTGAAATCTGGCAGTACACCAGCCGTAAAACGGTTTTTCCCGCAAAACCTCCGGTTCTCGGAGATACAGGCATTTTCGCCGCCCGTATCAAAACTGACGATCCGGTAGTTACCCATCGCTTCCTTGTGGATGCCGGTGCCGCAGTGCTGGGAGATCCGGCAGTCGGCCCGGATGGTGAACCTACTTTTTTCATCCGGGATCCCTGGGGGAACCTTTTTCAGATAGTCCGCTCAGAGGAATGGTACAAAACCAAAGGTCATCCCACAGGCGGACCCTCCGGCGCCCTGATCGGTGTCAGTGATATCGAGAAATCCCTCTCTTTATACCGTGATGTATTGGGTTATGACACAGTTGAGTTCGACGAAGAAGGCAGTTTTGCCGAGTGGAGCTCTTTAAACGGAGGCGGAGGAAAATTCCGCAGAATGCTCTTATCTCGGAGTGAAAAGCCCTCAGGCCCCTTCGCACCCATGTTCGGCCCCAGCAAAATAGAACTGGTCCAGGCCCTGGGCCGCAAACCTGAAAAAATCTTCAAAGACCGCTTCTGGGGAGACGGCGGATTTATTCACCTCTGTTTCGATATTCAGGGCATGGACGATCTGGGAGAGAAACTCAAACTCGGCGGATTCCCCTTCACCGTGGATTCAGGCACCCCCTTCGACATGGGAGAAGCTGCCGGAAGGTTCACCTATGTGGAAGATCCCGACGGCACATTGATTGAGTTTGTTGAAACCAAGAAACTCCCGGTTATGAAGAAATGGGGATGGTATCTTGACCTCTCCAAACGCCCTCAGGGTAAGGCTCTCCCGAAGCTGGTTCTCAATGCACTTGGGCTGGGCCGGGTTAAGGGTGGATGTGAATCGGTTAAGGGGTAATTCCAGCCATTTTACAACTGGGCCTTCCTGCTGATGCGAGAGTACTGGATATCTACTTGGTGAATTATCAAGATCGAGTATCTATTCACTCCTGTAACCGAGAGTATCCAGCAAGCTAATGGATGCAGAGTGCAGGTTGTTTCCTAAAGAAGGCTTCAAGGCATTGCCGTATCTATGGTTTTATTTCCATTTCTTCTCCTGCATTCTTCCCGCATTGGTTAAACGATATTTCTGGAGGCGACTGTTGGGTTTTTCGGGAATGGTCATTTCGATTAGGCCGGAATTCATTGCCGGTTCCAAGTAGAGCTTGCGGAAGTTTTCTTCCCCTTTCAGCCCTAAAGCTTCCTGCAGTTGTCTCCGGCTCATTTCATTTCGACAAGCCTTCAGAAGTCTTTTGACTTCCCCTGTGACTTCCCCTGTGACTTCCCCTGTGACTTCCCCTGTGACTTTGGGGCTTGCGGTTGAATCAGGGTACTTGACGATAGTTCGGAATACATCTCCCTCTATCATCTCAGGGTCTTCACCTCCATAGTTTTTACCGTATTTCATCATGTTTCGCATCCCAGAACCCAACTCATCGGCACGATGGATTTCCCGGAAAAATGCAGCGATAACCGGGTTTTTAGGGAATGGGGTAAACGCAGCCGGGTTCAACGTGCCAAAACCATGAGGCTTGTTACTGTTTTCGGTGCGTACCTGACCCCGCTCGATGATCAGCTTGGCCGGGAAAGCATTGCGATATTCCCGGTGAATCAGGATATTCGATGCGACTTCCCGAAAAATAGCGTCACGGATGCTGATGCGAGCCATACCTTCAAGATAAAAAGGATCCGGCAGGTGTTTCTGAATAAAAGCGATAATGCGCTCATAGCTTTCGATGAGATTGGTAGTGACAAGGTCCCTGTCGTCGTATCGGTCAAGGTTAACCTTGCGTAGAATCAGATCAGTGCGGTGATGAGGCACTGCGGAGAGAATCACACTGTCCTTACCCAACAGAAGTATGCCGGCCAGAGTGACACCGCTTTTACCGGTTTCAGGATCAGTCTGGTAGATCTGGGCACTCTTCAAGAGTTGCAGATCGTCCATGTCGGCCCAGGGATGTTCTTCTCGCCAAACACCCGCTAATCTGCGGCATTTAGCGATCAAGTCGATGCGCAAGTCGGCAAGTCCGGCAAAAGGATATATTTTGTTTTCAGAATAGCTTGCCTGCTTACGGTGGTAGAGATCCGCCACCTGCCGCGTGTGATCGGTAATATCGAAGTCACCGTCTTCGTTTCGGTCAAAGATACGACTATTACAGCGGTGGACCTGTGAGCTTTCCGGGATATATATGTGCAGGATAGTCTTCCCGGCGGCCTCAACCCCTTCGATTGACAAATAGGCAGGAGGATAGAGTTTCTGTGGATTATTAATGGATGTTACAAAATCTTTTTTAATCTGCTCAACGCAGTCGGGGTCTACTCCTGTCACTTCTCCGAAATCATTAACCCCAAGCAACAGGGTACCGCCGTGACGATTGAGAAATGCACAGACCGTTTCATAAATATCCCGATTGAGGTTACTCCTGCATTCCTTGAATTCAACAGAAATGCCTTCACCCTGTTTAATGATTGCTTTGAGATCGGCCATGCATTATTCCTTAATTACCAGCCATGTAGTGAGAGAATCTTCTCTTTGAGAAACTCACCAATCGAACCACGGTGGTGGTTATCCCGAATTCCGGAATTTCTTTGGATGGATGATGCCATTTATCGTATCTCCTGTGATTCTGTTACAAGACTATTCCAGCTTTATCTAGAATTTAGTCGTAATTTATTGACTCTAATGGCTTTATATTATTCT
This sequence comes from Spirochaeta sp., assembly GCA_030590585.1. The sequence goes on along the minus strand of JAUUYD010000082.1, from coordinate 1,838 downwards.
ACTTTGTCATTCTATCAAATTATGAGTTCAGTGTGCTTAATTCTTTAATAAACACACATATTTCATATACCTCCACCATTCACCATTGAAAAAATCGCTACTCATCGAAATATCGTGTATTGTATCTACAAGGAGAAGCAATGGCCCTGCACATAAAAAGTATCACCCTGCATCACGATAAATTCCCAACCAGGGAACACTACCCGTTTTCCCTTCCCCTCTTCCAACAGACAAAATCCCTGTCTTTTGAAACCCCTGTAACGCTATTCGTCGGTGAAAACGGCTCGGGTAAATCAACCTTGCTGGAAGCCATGGCCCGCTCCTGCAGAATACATATCTGGCAGTTTCAGGGAGGGGCCCGGTACAAATACAACCCCTATGAGGAAGCGCTCTACCGCTGCCTTGGGGTGAAGTGGACCGGGGTACCGGTGCCCGGCGCCTTTTTCGGTTCCGAGATTTTCAAGGACTTTACCTTGCTTCTTGATGAATGGGCATCAACAGATCCGGGACAGTTGAAATACTTCGGCGGGGAATCCCTTGTTACCAAATCCCATGGTCAGTCCATGATGTCATACTTTCGCACCCGGTATGCCATTAAGGGGCTCTATCTGCTGGATGAGCCTGAGACGGCCCTTTCTCCCCGGAGCCAGCTGGAGCTGATGGATATCATCAGTGAGAACAGCCAAGCCGGGCATGCCCAGTTCATCATCGCCACCCATTCGCCGATACTTTTATCCTTCGCCGGAGCCCGAATATACAGCTTCGATCGTGCCCCGGTTCAAATCATCAAATATGAAGAGACCGATCACTACAGGATTTACAGGGAGTTCTTGTCTCATTGAGATCAACAACCACCCCAAAAAGGAGGCGGCTTCTGCTTCAGTGAACTTATTCATTCTGATGTGAGCTGCTCGCTCATGCAGCCTTGCTCGTTCCTCGGCTCTCGCCTCCGGTGTCGTCGGTTGTCCGCGTTACAATAATGCGGAAAACATACGCTGTGCATAATTAATTTCAATCCTGATAATGAATTAAGCATCCTTCAGTAATCCTTGTATGCTTTAAGCATAAGTCAATATGATTCCCAGAAAGAATATAATAATTAGAATATACCAATAAGTCTTTATCTGGTATGGATATACAATCCACATCGGGCAATACTAGACGTTGGCATAATAATTGCTAATATATCTGTAGAACACTCCCTTTTCCGGCTTTGGAAATGGTGAGGGTTACATGTCATTCTGGATGATTGACAGGAGATACAGATGAAAAGCACAAGAAATATAGTATTCAGAGTCCTGCCGGCACTCATTTTACTCGTCGGAATAACTATGGGATGTACGGGGCCTTCTTCCCCCAGTAGTGGTGTAGCGGATCAAGTCATTGCTCCGACACTTTCACCAAACCCGGCTGATGGAGATATAACTGTTTTTACCGAGATTATAATAGTTACTGCAACTCCGGGTGCCGCAATCCATTATACGATAGACGGTACCGATCCGACTGATCTGGATTCAATTTACATCGCACCATTTACACTGCCGATTGGTACTATAACTGTAAAAGGGTTTGCCGTATTGAGCGGTATGACCAATTCAGCAGTTTCCACTGCTGTATACACAGTGAACGACCAGGCAGCTCCTGTCGTATTTTCTGAATCTGCAGGACCCATAGCTGACAATGTTGAAATCGTCCTTAGTACCGCCACGGCTGGAGCCGACATTTACTACACCGTTACCACCGATGGGACTGAACCTGCCAATCCAACCGATCTCGATACTCCTTATACGGCAGCGATTACAATGGCTGGCCTGGGAGCTGATACCCTCAACATCAAG
>JAUUYD010000370.1 GCA_030590585.1 Spirochaeta sp. | reverse complement strand
TGTGGAAAGGACACTGTCATCTGTAATACGGGAGATTTCGGTGAATAACGGAAAATCACGATCCTTAGTAGCGTTTCCTTCATAATACGATCCGATAACATCACCGATTATGGCTCCAAGCATATTTATACCTCTTTAAGCTTTCTCAGATACTGAACCGGAAGCCTTCTCCGGATTTTTCTTCCCAGGCTTCCTTGTTGAAGTAATAGAATCGTGCGGCACGATGGGATACGTCCATCTCATACTCATCCAGGGGAATCACCAGGCCGGTCCCTTGAATCTTCTTTCGAAAATTTCTCTTGTCCAGTGGACGGCAAAGAACTGTTTCGTAGAGTTTCTGAACCTGGGAAAGGGTGAATTTTTCAGGAAGAAATTCGAAAACCAGAGGCTGGTAACGTATCTTTTCCTGGAGGCGGTTCAAGGCCATAGTTAGAATATCCCGGTGATCGAAGGCCAGTTCCGGAGTATCTTCAACCGGAAACCAGCCGACTTCCTCGGCGTCGGAATCAGCCTTTACCCTATGATCAAAGAGGTTCACGATGGCAAAATATGCTATGGTAATTACCCGTTCCCGGGGATCCCTTTCAGGATTCCCGAAGCTGGCAAGCTGCTCCAGATACAGCTGCTCCACACCGGTTTCTTCAAGCAGTTCCCGTTTTGCCGCATCATCCAGGCTCTCATCCATATGGACAAATCCGCCTGGCAAAGCCCAGGCTCCCTTGTAGGGCTCCAGTTTCCGCCGTATCAGAAGTATTTTCAAATCCTCAGCATCAAGACCGAAAACAACACTATCCACGGTAACGGCTGGATGGGGATATTTATACTGAAACATGCGGACTCCTTATATAAGTGTTTTATACACACTATGTAAATGAATATACCACCGAGATAGTGTCATGTCAACACTATATTTTCAGATGGTGGTACTACTGTTCAAATTTCTAAGTTTACGGTAGTGTTTCTATGTGTAGGAATATCAATTCAGGAGGCTTTCCATGGTGAGTCCGGAATACAAAGGTGTTGAGAGCATTTACGGTGAAAACAGTTTTAATGAATCCCTGATGCAGGAGAATCTACCGAAGACAATTTTCAGGGAATTTAAACTGGTACAGGCCGGTGAAAAAACTTTATCCTCGGAAGTCGCCGAAGTAATTGCCAATGCCATGAAGGATTGGGCCCTTCAGAAAGGAGCCACCCACTACACACACTGGTTTCAGCCTCTTACCGGTTTTACAGCTGAAAAACACGATTCCTTCATTTCACCCAACCCCGACGGTTCAGTGCTGATGGAATTCTCCGGTAAAGAATTGATACAAGGTGAACCTGATGCTTCGTCTTTTCCTTCGGGAGGTTTAAGAACTACCTTCGAAGCCCGGGGATATACCGCCTGGGACACCGGCTCTCCGGCCTTTCTGAAAAGACACGGTCATGGGTTAACCCTCTGTATTCCCACGGCTTTTGTAGCGTATACCGGGGAAGCCCTTGATAAAAAAGTTCCCATGCTGCGCTCAATGGATGCGTTGAATATTCAAGCACTCCGGGTTTTAAAAGCCATGGGTTATGACGATGTAAATAGAGTTATTACATATTCAGGTCCTGAGCAGGAGTATTTCCTGATAGACAAGGAATTCTGTGACTCCAGACCGGATCTCAAACTGACAGGACGGACAGTCTTCGGAACTATGAGTGCCAAGGGTCAGGAAATGGACGACCATTATTTCGGTGCAATCAAAGACCGGGTTGCCGATTATATGTCCGAGGTGAATGACGAATTGTGGAAGCTTGGTATCAGTGCAAAAACCCAGCATAATGAAGTAGCTCCAAATCAATTCGAGTTGGCAACAGTTTTTTCTTCAGCAGGTATTGCAACCGACTGGAATCAATTGGTGATGGAAACCCTGGATAAGGTAGCCACCCGTCATGGGATGGTATGCCTGCTTCATGAAAAACCCTTTGCCGGGGTCAATGGATCAGGGAAACACAACAATTGGAATATCGGAACAGATACCGGGGTTAATCTCTGCAAACCAGGTAAAGATCCCCATGATGATGCCCGTTTCCTGCTCTTCTTCACCTCGATCATCAAGGCTGTAGATAAGTACGCGCCCATACTCAGAGCATCGGCTGCCAGTGCCGGAAACGATCATCGTCTTGGCGCAAATGAAGCACCCCCGGCTATCATCTCCATATTCCTTGGTGATCAGTTTTATGAAATTCTTGAAAAGCTGACAGCCGGGGATAAAGTTGAATCCCGGGAAGGCGGAGTCATGGAAATAGGAGTTTCCTCTCTGCCTGATATTCCCATGGATATTACCGATCGTAATCGAACCAGTCCCTTTGCATTTACCGGGAATCGATTTGAGTTTCGGATGTGCGGTTCATCCCAATCAGTTGCCGGTTCTAATACAGTACTCACAACAGCGATGGCAGAAACCTTAAGAGAAATTGCCGACCGGCTTGAAGCCTCTGCTGATCCCATGGCTGAAGCCCGGGATATCATCATTGAGAACTACCGGAATCACCGCAGGGTAATTTTCAACGGTAACGGATACAGCGATGAATGGGTTGCCGAAGCAGAGAAACGCGGTCTGCCGAATATCGGCTCAACAGTGGATGCTCTACTCTCCTATCTGGAAGAGGATTCCCTTGATCTGTTTGAGAAACATAAAGTTCTCAGTCGTGCCGAAGTGGAAAGCCGGGTTACTATCTACCTGGAAACCTACAGCATGCAGATTAATATTGAAGCCGGAGTGATGAGGGAAATGGCTGAATGCCTGATATATCCCGCAGTGGCCGGGTATGTGGAGACTCTCAGCACTGCAATTGCCGGACTGAAGACGAATGGTATCAGCTGTACCATGCAGGAAAAACTGCTTAACAATATCGGAGTAAACCTGGAAGGGCTGCTGGAAGCCGCATACGAACTTGGCAGTTTGACGGATAAGGCCCTTGGTATTGAAAGTGATGAGAAAGCTCAGGCCATCGCCTACAGGAACAAGGTGGTACCGGCCATGGAGAAACTCCGGGAGTACGGGGACGCATTGGAGAAAATGACTGACAAACGGGTATGGCCCTATCCGAGTTATGAGGATTTACTCTTTACACTATAGGACCGGAATGCATCCGGAGCAGGATGCAGGGTGACATAAAGATCCCCTCTTCCATTATGATTGAATCATGAATATCGCTGAACTCATTAAATATCGGAAGAGCGTCCGCAGCTGGGCTGATAAGCCTGTTGATGTGGAAATTGTTGAAAAGATTATTGATGCTGCCCGCTTTGCCCCTTCTGCAAAGAATCTCCAAGACTGGCACATCATAGCAATCAGGGAACCGGGTCTCAAGGCGAAGATGAGTGAAGTCGCACGAGGCCAGAGTTTTGTAGGTAAAGCACCTGTAGTACTGGCCATCTGCGGCGATACAGCTTCAGGAGATATGTCCTGCGAAATGCCCCGGGCGGTGGTTGATGCCTCAATATTAATTGACCACATCACTCTTATTGCCGCTGCCGAAGGCCTGGGCACATGTTGGATTGGGAGCTTCGATCAGGACTCCTGCAGGGAACTGCTCCGATTACCTGAAGGGTGGAATGTGGTGGAGCTGCTGCCGTTGGGTTATCCAGCCGATCCCTCTCCGACAGAAAAATCCCGGAAAGGTGTTTCGGATATACTGGATTGGGACTTCTGGGGAGAGAACATTAAGCCTTAACAACTCT
>JAUUYD010000420.1 GCA_030590585.1 Spirochaeta sp. | reverse complement strand
CCAAGTCCTGCCGCGGGTCCTCCAGCTCATCTTCAAGATCGACTTCAACGGGAAGCAGCATCCTGGATTTGATGTAAAGCAGTGTTGCGGCCATCAGGTAGAAGTCTGATACATCGTCCAGATTTATTCCCGAAGAGTATTTCAGGAATTCAAGGTATTGCTCTGTAATCTCTGAGATGGGGATATCGTATATACTTACCTCATTCTTTCGAATCAGGAACAGCAATAAATCCAAGGGTCCTTCAAAGTGATCCAGCCTGTATTTCGGGTTATTATCCTCTTCACTCATCTCTTGTACAGCTTAACTCGTTGTTTCCAAAGGTGCGAGGCCTTCTCCTTCCAGAGAATACTGTCTCTTGGGTCGGCAAGGTCAGGATCAAGATCCAGCAATGGCCTTAGAACGAAAAGACGCTCATGCATCTGCCTGTGTGGAATTATCAACAAACTGCCATCTTCTTTTGTATAAGTCCGGCAGAAACTATCGTAAAGAAGTATATCAATATCTATGGTTCTGGGTCCGTTGGAATGAACATGACCTCTCTTGCGACCGCCATCAGCTTCTATCCCGTGTATCAGATCAAGAAGTTCCAGAGCTGGAATGCTTGTTTCACCCCGGACTACCGTATTCAAAAAATCTGCCTGATCCAAAAAATCCATGGGTGCCGTTTCATAAAAAAGCGATACCGAGAGACTCTCCAGGGACTCCCCCAGTTTTTTTATTGCGGCATCAATACAGGATAATCGATTTCCGATATTGGCACCGAGCCCCAACCAGACAGTACTCATCAGTAATCAGTTCAGAACAGATCGGGATTGGGAGAAGCTGCAGGTGTATCCGGCGTTTCAGGTTTTTCAGGGCTGACAGCTTCTTTATTTTCATCTAAATCGGGAAAGAGTTTCTCCCTGAGAGCCTTTTCAATACCGGCAGCAATTTCAGGATTGTCATCCAGGTACTGTTTGGCATTTTCCCGTCCCTGGCCGATGCGTTTATCTCCCATGGAATACCAACTGCCGCTTTTCTCTATCATATCATGAGCCAATGCCCCATCAAGCAGACTGCCGCTCAGGGATATCCCTTTGCCGAAGATAATTTCTAGTTCAACCCTGCGGAAAGGAGGTGCCACTTTGTTCTTCACCACTTTCACTCTGACCCGATTACCGATGGCATCCTCCTGTCCCTTGGCGATGGTTTCGATTTTTCTGACTTCCAGCCTTATCGAGGCATAGAATTTCAGGGCATTACCACCTGTTGTTGTTTCAGGATTCCCGAACATCACTCCGATTTTCATTCTGATCTGATTGATGAAAACCAGACAGCAGCCGGATTTACTGATGGTTCCGGTAAGCTTCCTGAGTGCCTGACTCATCAGCCTGGCCTGCAGTCCTACATGAGAATCACCCATATCTCCTTCAATTTCAGCTCGAGGAGTTAATGCCGCAACAGAGTCTATAACGATGATATCAACTCCGCCGGAACGAACAAGTGATTCTGTGATTTCAAGGGCCTGCTCTCCCGTATCGGGCTGACTCACCCAGAGATTCTTCACATCAACACCGAGATTCTCTGCATATATGGGGTCGAGAGCATGTTCCGCATCAATAAATGCGGCAATACCACCCATTTTCTGAGCTTCGGCGATGGCATGAAGGGCCAATGTTGTCTTACCCGAGGCTTCAGGTCCGTAAATCTCTACAATCCGTCCCTTTGGATATCCACCAACTCCAAGAGCCTCATCAAGAAGCATCGAACCGGAGGGGATCGTATCCATTTTTATCAATGGTTTCTCACCCATTTTCATAAGAGAGCCCTTACCGAATTGTTTTTCGATTTGAAGTCTTGCGGCCTCGACAGCTTTCTCTCTAACTCCGTTGCCCTTGATATTTGCGGTTTCTTTATTCTTTGCCATATTCAGCCTTCCTGCTTATATTGACGATGCAGGATAACCTGCTGCTTGAACTTAAAGGTTATGATAACCGTCATTCTTTATGAATCGCAAGAGAATTCGTCAATAATGCTTAACATTTGTATACTGTCGTTGGATTAGCGCAGGAAATGAAGTGTTTTACCAACAAGTTTGAATGAACCGTTATCAGGTTCAACCCTTGCGAGTAATTCCAGAGGAAGTGGTTCCATCACAGCTAAAAACGGAAGCTCGACATCTACCCGGCCTTCAAGTATCTGCCCATCTTCAAATCCAACCAGGAAGTCAAAACGTATAGACTCTTCTTCATAAACGATATTGGCAGTCATCCCTCTCCAGAGTACCCAGCTGCCGTCATAGAGCCATGGTGTTTCGAGAACATCATTATATGCATAGTCAGTTTCGAGGTTTTCAATTGTTGGTTCGGCGAGAGCATCAAGAAGGCCTATAGCCTGCTGAATGATATTTTCGGAGGCATTTGAATATTTTATCTTGTTCAATTCATATCGGGCTTTGTTGTCTTCATAGGATTGATAGTTTTTCAGAGCCTTTTTTAAAGTTCGTGAAAGTTCCGATTCATTCATAAAGTACAACACATCATCACCGGATTCAGTAAGCAGACTGCTGTCGGCAGGAATTAAAATATCCGATCCCGGGCGATAATCCCGGCTGAATGTGAGACGGGATACAATGGCATCCCTGAAGTAGAATCCCATAAGAAGAATAAGCATGACAAGCAGGCTGAGGAGTATTCTGCCGGGCCACCTTGAACCGATAAACGGTAAGTATCTGCGGGTATCAAATTTCTCAAGAAACCTGTCCTGTTGAAACTGATTCGTAATCCTCTTCAGGGACTTCAACCCTCGACGGGCATATTTTGTATTTCCATCGTTTGGAAAATCTTCAATTATTTCAAGCCAGGTTCTTACAGCTGCTGCAGGATCTTTGCGTTTGAGATGGTTTACGGCAAGAGCAAGCATTACATCAAGATGGCCCGGATCAGCCTGCAAACCACGGCTCAGATAAGTATCCGCATCTTTGAGTAAGCCTGATTCCAGGCAAGCTCTTCCCAGTAACGCATAGTATTGAGGATCCTCTATGAATAGGGGAACCTTGGGTTCGAGGAAATGTATCACTTTTGTACTGCGGCCGGCAGCAAGCCACCGCCGGGCACGTTTAAGGTCCCTGTTATAGATTCTCATACTCCGCCCGAAGTTTCTCCTGGTTTACCGTTTTCAACTCAATCTCCGATACATCCTCTCCGGTAAGCTCCTCACTATTATCAAGCAGATTATCTATCGCGTCGATGACGATACCGACATCCCTGATTCTTTTGCGCAATGTGTATTCTCTCAGCCTGAGACTTTCTGCCCCGGCATCGACAGAAACATGAGCAGTCTGTTTAAATGACTCAGCTCCCGGGAATGATTCATCCAGCCCTATAACCATAGTCACACTCATCGACTCACCGGATTGAAGTTTCTT
>JAUUYD010000095.1 GCA_030590585.1 Spirochaeta sp. | reverse complement strand
TCGTCTTGGAAGGATGATGGACCTGGCCGCCGAATCTCTCATTGCGAAACGCAAGGTTATCAATCACCTGCTTGAAGCCGGACTTTTTCCCTATACCAAACGGTATTTGAAACATCTTAACAATCATTTCAACACAATCGGACTGGTGGGAATGAACGAGTGCCTGCTGAATTTTTCCGATAAACCCATCACAGAACCATCGGCCCGGAATTTTGCCCTGGATATTCTGGATTTCATGCGCAGCCGAATGGCTGACTATCAGGAAGAAACCGGGGAACTCTTCAATCTTGAAGCAACACCCGCGGAAAGCACCAGTTATCGCCTTGCTAAACACGACAGGAAGCATTTTCCGGATATCATCAGCTCAGGGACTGATGAACCCTTTTATACCAATTCCACCCAGCTTCCGGTGGACTTCACAGAAGATATTTTCGATGCCCTGGACATGCAGGACGATCTGCAGACGAAATACACCGGAGGAACCGTATTTCACGGATTCCTGGGAGAGCGTATCAAGGACTGGGAGGCCTGTCGCGAATTGGTGAAAACCATTGCGACCGGATACCATCTCCCCTACTTCACCATTTCTCCGGTGTTTTCGGTCTGCCCCGTTCACGGCTATCTCGAAGGCGAGCATTTTCATTGTCCGAAATGCCACAAAGAGCAGGAATCGACGATAGATAAGGAAATCGCCGGTCTTGAAACCCTGAAAAGTGAACTGAAGGAGAGCGTAAAATGACATTGAGCCAGATCAACACCCGTCTTGAAGAACTGAAATTACAAAAGACTCAAATCAAAGGTCAGGAGACTGAAGTTTATGCCCGTATCGTCGGATATTACCGTTCCGTAAGGAACTGGAATAAAGGGAAAAAAGAGGAATACGGCATAAGATTGAATTATGCCGACTATAATTCTCCAGACCTGAAAAACAGACCGTACGATACTGCCGGAAAACTCTCCCTGGTTCAGGAAGATAAGGCTCAAAAGGAGTTATTGTTCAGCATAAACAGTCAACCACCCACCTGCAAAGCAGGTGGCTTGGGGGTTGCGCCCCCAAAGGGGGCTTACGGTGTTGCAAAAGCCGCCGAACTTCGGAAACAGGATCCAAGGCAAAGCCCTTCCGGAACCGCCACCAGAGAAGGCGGCTTTCGCTTAAGCAAACCTGCAAATTACCTCTATTTTTTTCGTGAAACCTGCCCCAACTGTCTGCCTGTTGCCGCATGGCTCAATAAATCCGGATTGGAAGGCCGCCGGATCGATGTTGATCGTGAATCCGGTATGCACGAAGCCCTCCGTTACGATATCAGCGCTGCTCCGACAGTTGTATTTCTTGATGGTGAAGGTAAAGAGACCGGACGGGGATGTTCCGTAGCCCATCTGGAGAGCCAGGCAGGAATTACCGCAGCTGCCGGTGCATAAGAGAGGGCGTTTCGCCCTTGTTAAAACGACTCTTCTGGATTACCCCGGAAAAGTAGCCGCATCGGTTTTTCTGCCCGGATGCCACTTAAGCTGTCCTTATTGTCAGAATCCCGATTTTGCGGACCCCGGGCGCAACGGGGCTGAATTATCGTTTAATTCAAATATTGATGAGTTACGCCTGTTTTTAAGTCACAGGGCAAGACTGCTTGGCGGTTTGGCGATCTCCGGAGGAGAAGCTTTGCTCCACCCCCTGCTTCCTGATCTGATAAACCTGGCAGAAGAACACAGATTACCCGTTAAACTGGATACTGCGGGACTTCTTCCGGAAACCCTGAAACAATATCTTGATACCGGTAGATTACATTACGTTTCCATGGATTTGAAAACACTCCCGGATAGATACAAAGAGCTTGGATGGAAGGGAACGGAGTCTGAATCTGCTGAATCCCTTCTGAATCAGACCATGTCAATATTGGCCGGGTCCGGTATTGATTACGAGGTTCGTACCACAGTGGTTCCCCCTCTGGTAGACAGGAGTATATTGGCTCAGCTGGCGGTTTTTGCAGCATCAGCTCCGAGATGGATTTGGCAGCCGTACAGTGCTGGAGATACCTTGAACCCGGAATGGAGTGATATTCAGGCCCCGGATGAAGATGAATTGAAACTGATATTACGTGATTTCAAAACAAAAAACATGAAAGAAACTGAGATAATCGTACGTTGAAAGATGACAGATTCTAACCTAAAACACCTTTGATGCGTTCAAGAACTTTTTTACGGTCCAGCGGTTTGACGATGTAATTCCCGGCACCGGCCATAAGGGCTTTTTTGACAAGATCTTCCTTACCCAGAGCACTGATCATTATCACCTTGGCCTTGTTGTCGAATGCAACAATTTTCTCGAGACAGCTGATGCCGTCCATATTCGGCATAGTGATATCCATGGTTACCAGATCCACCTTTGGATGAAGCTCTTTAAAGAGTTCCAGCCCTTTTAAACCGTCCTCAGCCTGTCCTACAACATCGAATCCTTCTGAAGAAAGAATCTGGCTCAACTGCTTTCTGACAAACATGGAATCATCAACAATGAGAACTTTGTATGGGCTGCCCGACGGGTCAAGTCCCTGTGGATCCTTTGCATTGATAGTCGGAAAATCAGCATTTGCTTTCATGGTTGATATTATAGTACTAAAAAACGATACAATGCCACTAGAGTCGATTTCAACAATCGGTGATTATTGAAAAGATGCCCCTCTAGAGGAGATACAAAGGGGTTTTGGCCATCGTACCGAAGCAATTTCATATTTATGAAATTGCCTCACTAGACTTAAATTACTGTTCACCAGCCTGAGATCACTATATATTGACAGCAAGGAGACCCCGATGGATGAAACCATTTCCGGAAAAAGTCCAGTTGGCCGCAGACTCTCCCGAATTCGAAAAAGCGAACTCAAGTTTCTGGTCCACAGCGGCAGACGGGTGCGTATGGTTGATGAAATGACCATCGGCAGGGACAAGGGCAATACCATCAGAGTGGACGATCCCCTTGTTTCCAGAATCCACTGCATCGTCCATCGAATCAGAAACAGCTGGTATATTGAAGATGCCGGCAGCACCAACGGCACCTGGGTGAACGACAAGCAAATTCTTCCGGGAAAATCCGTACGCCTGAAATCAGATGATGTTATAAAGCTCGGCGGACGTATTGAAGTCGGTCTGGTTTAAGAGGTTTATCAATGGATATTAACCTGCACCGATGGTCACAACTCAGTACAGAAGATAAAGAGAAACTGCTCTCACGCTCTGAACTTGACATTGCCGAGGTGAGTGATGCTGTCGGCGGTATCATCAATGATGTTAGAAACCATGGAGATAAGGCCCTCAAGGAATTGAATAAGCGCTTTGACAAAGCCCCGCTTAATACATCTATCAGGGTCCCGGAGAGTCACTTCGAGGATGCCGAAGCCATCCTGTCCCCGGAAATCAAAGCGGCTCTTGAGTATTCCGTTGAAAACGTACGCCGCTACCATGCCGATCAGGTTCCCGACGGACTGCACTGGAAGGAAATCCGGCCGGGAATCATGGCCGGGGAACGCACACTTCCCATCGCCTCAGCCGCCTTCTATGTTCCCAGAGCCAGAGGGAGCTTCCCCTCCATGCTCTACATGATGGCCGTTCCGGCACAGATTGCCGGTGTAAAACGCATTGCAATGGCAAGCCCTCCGGATACCGAAGGCCGGGTTGATGCCGCCTGCCTTTACACTGCGCGGCTCTGCGCTGTGAACGAAGTCTATGCTATGGGCGGTGCTCAGGCATGGGCGGCTCTGGCCTACGGCAGCGAGTCAGTGCAGAAGGTTGATAAGTGTCTCGGCCCAGGCAGCAAGTACGTCGCGGCGGCCAAACGACTGCTGGGGGATGTCCTGGACTGCGGTCTCCCCGCAGGCCCCTCGGAATCTATCATACTGGCAGATAAAACACCCGAGGCAGTAGATGTCGCCAGGAATCTCCTGGTGGAAGCTGAACACGGATCGGACTCCGCAGCCCTGCTCATCACAGATTCTCAAAGCCTGGCGCAAGAGGTCAGCAAACATCTCTCCCGACTGGGGGATTCACTCCCCGAGCCCCGTCGAAGCTTTGTCCGGGATGTCATGTCGGGTTACGGAGGCATACTCATCGTGGAGGATATCGAAGAAGGGGCCGATCTGGCCAACCGTTTTGCCACCGAACATCTGCAGATTCGCACCGCCGACCCTTTCGCCACCCTCGGACTCATAACCAACGCAGGGGAGATTCTACTTGGTGATAATGTGCCCTTCTCGGCGGCAAACTATTCGGTAGGCGCCAATGCCGTGCTGCCCACCGGAGGCAATGCCCGCACCTGGTCCGGTGTATCCGTTGGCGATTTCAAGAAGCGTTCCAGCGTAGTTTACATGTCTCAAGCCGGTTTGGATGACCTCCGATCCCATGCCGCTGTTCTGGCGGAATATGAAGGATTCCCCGCCCACAAACGGGCCCTTTGCGACTGGACACCCGCCTGACAGTGCAGATTAAAACTCTGGACGAAGCTTTCGCTCTATTCGAATCCCGTACCAATCTGGAAAAGGGCTTCCCCCCTGGAAATCCGAACAGGGTTTACCGCCTGGACAGAATGCGTTCTTTATGCAGCGCATTCGGAAACCCTCAGGATTCTTTCCGCGTCATTCATCTGGCCGGCTCCAAGGGTAAAGGTTCAACAGCCGCATACATCGCCGCCCTGTTGAGGTCGGCCGGCCGCCGGGTAGGTGTGTACGCGTCACCGCATCTGCTTGATTACCGTGAACGTTTCCGTATCGAAGGGGAGGTTTTCCCCGAGTCCTCCGCCCTGGAAACAGCAGGAAAGCTGCTGAAACGGCTGCCGGATCTGGAAAATGATCTTCCCGGAGTTGGCGGAGCCACAACCTTCGAACTTCTCACCCTCTTTGCATTTCTCCACTTCCGGGATACCGGATGTGATACGGCTGTACTGGAAACCGGTCTCGGCGGCCGCCTGGATGCCACCAATGTTATCAGCAGACCTGAAGCCGTGGTTATCACCCCTATCGAGAAAGAGCATACCGAGATACTCGGTAATAGAATAAAAAAAATTGCAGATGAGAAAGCCGGCATAATGAAACCAGGTACTGCAGCTTTTTCTGCGAGACAGAGCTTTGCCGCCTGTTTGGTTATCAGAAAAAAAGCCCGGAAAACCGGTATTGAGCTGACAGACATCCAAAGCAGAATCAGATGTATCAGCGCCATTCACACAGTTGAAGACGATGATAAAAATGACAAATTCTCCTGGAGGCTGAATTGGAGAGACCGCAGTCCGGAAGTTCTTCGCCTGGCCATGGGGGGACGTGTCCAGGCCGAGAATGCCGCATTGGCCCTGATGGTGGTTCGTCAGTTGGAAGTATTCCATGAAAAAGGTGCAGCCGGGAATATTTCAGATATTACGTCCCTGTCAAATGTAAAACTCCCCGGCCGTTTCCAATGCCTGCGGAAAAAACCCCTTATCATTCTCGACGGTGCCCACACACCCCGCTCAGTATCAGCCCTGGCTGAAGCCTTTGTACAAGTAAGGGGAAGCGCATCGAATGGAATGCCGCTTCTCCTTTTCGGCAGTGTTGAGGGAAAAGATCACAAGACCATGGCCCATAAGCTTTGCGGTACCCGTAATCCATATTTCAAGGAAGTCATTATAAGCACCCCGGGGACTTTCAAGCCCAGTAATCCGGCGGCAGTAGCGGAATCCTTCCGACGGACAGGCGCCGATGTCACCCTTCTGATGGAACCCGGAAAAGCCTGGAAGACAATTCTCCAGCGTGCAGGTGAAACCCGGCCCATCCTGATTACCGGATCGTTCTTCATGGCAGGAGAAATTGCCCGCCTTAACGAATCCTTGAAAGTATTAGCGCTGTAATTCCGGTTATCAGAATCAGGATCGGCATTACCAGAAACAGAGCTCCCAGCGACCAGTAGATTGTAATTCCCGCTCCCAGAAACGGAGCGATTGTCCAGGCGACACTACCGACACTTGTCTGAATGCCGATGAGCAATCCACGATTATCAGAAGAAACCTCACGAACTATCGTAGCCACCACCAGTGGTTCGATACCCCCCAGGAAAAAAAATACAATTACATAAGAAATGGAGAATGGAAAAAGTGAATGCCAGAAGTACAAAGGGATGGATACAACAAAGGCCAGCAGCAGGTAAGTGACTGCGAATCTCATGGGATTTCCATGATCCGCCCGACGGGTAAGAAACCATCCCCCAAGTGCTGAAGCCAATCCGACACCGGCATTAACAGCTCCAGAGAGGGCTACAGTACCACTCATAACGCTCCCCCGTAATTCCCGCACATACAGGGGAAGAAAGGGTCCGGTGGTTGTTCGTGTAAGCCTCATGAAGAACAGCAGGATAAACGACCACGCAATCAGTGGTGTGATAATTGTTTTCACCGTTCCGAACACCCCGGCCTTTTGTTCTTTGGAATGGGTTCGGGAACGCGGCGGCTCGACAATTAATACTATGACGGCGATTACCCCGAGGGCGAGAATACCCGAACCAATCCGGAAAACCGTTCTGTATCCCCAGAATTCCGCCGCCAGGCCTCCCAGCGCCGGTCCAACTGAAATGCCGACAAATGTGGAAGTTGAGAAGAACCCCAATGATGAAGGCATTTTATTCTCAGGTGTTCCTGCCGCCACCAACGCGCTTGCCGCAGCTACGGTTCCTGTGAGAAGTCCCTGGGCAATACGAAATACCAGAAATCCTCCCGGACTTTGGACAAACGACATACCAAGGATGATGATAACCCCTGTTCCAAGAGCACGAATCAGCATTACCTTTCGACCGACGATATCCCCAAGACGACCCCATATCGGAGCCATAATCCCCATGGAGACCCCAGTTACCGATATTATGATTCCAGTCCATAACTTCAATCTGTCAGGATCGGTAATACCGAGTTCTTCCAGATAGAAAGGCATGAAGGCCAACGCGAAGGTGAAACCTGTCAGAGACAGTATTTGAGTAAACCAGGCGGCTGCAAGGTTCTTTTTCCATGGAAATGATTCATCAGGCATTAAAATCCAGATTAATGAAGGAGGTCAAAAGAGACAAGCTCAAAAACTCTTCACCTCAATGCCCCGAACCACTATCATACCGGCATGCACGATCCAAGAAACGACAAACTGGCCGATATCATCGTCAACCATTCCCTGGAACTCAAAAAAGGTGAGAAAGTCCTTATACAAGGCACCGGATTTTCCGCCGAGCCCCTTGTAAGAGCCATCATAAAAGCATCAAAGGCTGTTGGCGCACTGCCTGTGTATAGACTGGAGAACCAGGAAACACACAGGGAATGGCTAAAAGACGCCAATCCCGAAATGATTGAAATGGCTGCCGAGGTCGACGTTCATCAAATGAAAATGATGGATGCCTATGTTGGTTTCACAGCCCCGGAAAATGCAATGGAACTATCGGATATCCCCGGTGAAACGATGCGTCTTTACAAGGAAAAATATAACAGCCCTGTACATATGAAGATAAGACTGCCGAATACCAAATGGGTTGTACTCCGTTATCCTACAAGCGCCTTTGCCCAGTCTGCCGAAATGAGCGGTGAAGGATTTGAAGAATGGTTCTACAAGGTCTGTACCGTTGATTACAAGAAAATGGGTGAGGCAATGGAACCGTTGAAAGCTCTTATGGAACAAACCGACAATGTACGCATCCTGGGTCCGGGAGAAACTGATATATCTTTCAGTATTAAAGACATTCCGGTGATTCCCTGTGCCGGAGAAATGAACCTTCCCGA
>JAUUYD010000072.1 GCA_030590585.1 Spirochaeta sp. | reverse complement strand
TGTTTCTGCTTCCTGTTCCGGAGATTGATGAAGCCCTTTTCAATGCACCGGATCCGGCATTTAAAGCTCGTCTGCTTGCTATCCCATAGGAGCCTGCATCCATTGCCAAACGGATGCCGGGATCGTTCCTCGCTGCGCTGCGGTACGACCCTTGGTGCGAGAGAAGTACCCTTGGGTATTTTGTCGGGATCGTTCCTCGGCTTATGCCTCCGGTACGACCCTTGATCCGAGCGAGTGCAGGCAAAGCAAGGTATGAAACCCCGCCCCTTGGGGCGGAATAGAGCTGCCAAAGGCAACTCTGGGTCCAGGGCTTGCCCAGGGGTTTCATACCTTTCATCCTTGACCCTAAGGTCTGTTAATCTCTATATTTGTGCCGGGGAATAATTATGAAAATCGCCATTAACGGATTCGGCCGCATCGGTAGAAATGTATTCAAGATTGCCTTTGAAAGACCTGGAATAGATATTGTCGCTATTAATGATATTACAGATCCCAAAACGCTTGCTCATCTTTTGAAGTATGATTCAACATTCGGTGTTTACAATAAAACGATAGATGTAAAGGATGACGCGTTTGTTGTGGACGAACGGGAAGTGAAGATTCTTGCCGTAAGGAACCCGGCAGAGCTTCCCTGGGGGGAATTGGGTGTTGATGTTGTTATTGAATCAACAGGAATCTTTCGTACTGCTGAGGGTCCGAAAGGTGGATATAAGGATCATATAAAAGCCGGGGCCAAAAAAGTGATACTGACGGTTCCCGCAAAGGACGATATCGATCAAACCATCGTGCTTGGAGTAAATGATGACCAGCTGGATCTTGGAAACGAAGCCTTTTCCAATGCCAGCTGTACAACTAACTGCCTTGCGCCTGTTGTAAAGGTTCTTCATGACTCCTTCGGTATCGAGCAGGGTCTGATGACGACTGTTCATGCATACACCAACGATCAGGTTATACTCGATCTTCCTCATTCCGACCTCCGCAGAGGCAGATCAGCGGCTTTGAATATTATTCCGACTACAACCGGAGCCGCCGCCGCCGTTGGAAAAGTGATACCTGAACTTGCCGGAAAGCTCAACGGCATGGCCATGCGGGTTCCGACACCCACCGGATCGGTTATCGATCTTGTGGTGCAGCTTGGAAGAAAAGCTGCAAAGGATGAAATAAACGCCGCAATGAAAAATGCTGCGGATGGAATTATGAAAGGGGTGCTGGAATACACCGAAGATCCCATTGTTTCGATGGACGTCAGGGGAAACAGTCATTCTTCGATTTTTGATGCTGAGTCTACAATGGTAATGGAAAATGGCTTTATCAAAGTCATTTCCTGGTATGATAATGAGTTCGGATACTCCACCAGAGTAGTCGATCTCGCCCAGAAATTAGTCTGAATAATAATTATTAAGGAGCAGCATGTGGCTGTCAGAACTATCAATGATATTGACCCCGAAGGTAAACGAATTCTGGTCAGAGTTGACTTCAACGTCCCTCTGAAAGATGGAAAAATTACGGATGATACACGTATGCGAAGGGCCCTGCCTACTCTTCGGGATTTACTTGAACGCGGTGCGTCTCTTGTTGTAATGAGTCATCTCGGACGTCCAAAGGGTGAAAAAAAACCTGAACTCAGCCTTTCTATTCTGAAAAATCACCTTGAGGAACTCACCGAAGCGGAAGTTATTATGGCTCCGGATGTTATCGGGCCGGAAGTCGAGAAACTTGCAGACTCATTGAAAGCCGGGCAGATACTGCTGCTCGAAAATACGCGATACTACAAAGAAGAAACGGCAAACGATACTGGTTTCAGTGAAAAGCTGGCAAAACTCGGTGATCTTTATGTAAACGATGCTTTTGGTGCCGCCCATCGTGCACACGCATCTACCGAGGGCATAACGAAATTTCTGCCTTCTGTTGCCGGATATCTTATGGAAAAAGAATGTGAATTTTTCGACAAGGTCCTTGAGAATCCCGAAAAACCCTTTGTTGCAATTATCGGAGGAGCAAAAGTATCCTCAAAAATTGCTGTACTTGATTCTTTACTGGACAAAGCCGATATCTTCGTAATCGGCGGGGGTATGGCCTATACCTTTCTCAAAGTGCAGGGCTATGGGGTTGGAAAATCCCTGGTTGAAGATGAATATGCCGATACCGCCAAAGCCTTCCTGGAAAAGGCTGAAAAGCAGGGTGTGAAGGTACTTCTTCCTCTGGACCATGTTGTTGCTGATGAGTTCAGTGAAACGGCCAGTCCGGTGGCTATTGATGATGTGAATGTTCCTGATGGTAAACTGGCTCTGGATATAGGACCTAAAACAATAGCTGCGGTGAGAGAACTGTTATCCAGTGCAAAAACTGTTGTATGGAACGGTCCAATGGGTGTATTTGAGTTTGATGCTTTTGCCAAAGGTACTCTTGACGTAGCCAATATGGTCGCCGAGTGTAAAGGTACAACCGTTGTCGGCGGAGGTGACTCAGTTGCTGCCGTTAACAAATTCAATCTCGCAGATAAAATAGATCATGTTTCAACAGGCGGCGGAGCGTCCCTCGAATATCTCGAAGGCAAGGCCCTGCCTGGTGTTATGGCACTTAAGGAGTAGTAAATGTCACGTAATTATCTCATTGCAGGAAACTGGAAAATGAACAAAACCCCGAAAGAGGCTGCGGCATTGGCTGAAGCTGTGAAGGGTATCACTAAGAGTTCAGGCACAAGAAAAATGGTAGCACCCTCTTTCGTATGTATTCCGGCGGTAGCTGAGGTTCTCAAAGGATCTGACGTTACCCTGGCAGCTCAGAATATGGCTTCGGTGGAATCCGGTGCGCATACCGGGGAAACTTCGGTTCTGATGCTTAAAGAGCTGGGCGTGGAAGCGGTAATTCTGGGACACAGTGAACGGCGTCATGTTTACGGTGAAACTGATGAGCTGATCAATACCAAGGTTAAACTGGCTCTATCCCATGGTCTCGAAGTTGTTCTCTGTATCGGTGAAACTCTTGAAGAGAGAGAAGATGGTAAGGTTGAGGATGTTTGTTTCGGCCAGTTGGAAGGCGGCCTTTCCGGTGTCGGCAGTGATGAAATGAAGAAGATTATCATCGCTTATGAACCGGTTTGGGCTATTGGTACCGGAAAAACCGCCACAGCGGCCGATGCCCAGGCGGTTCACAAGGCTTGTCGAGGGAAGATTGCCGGGCTATACTCACCGTCGGTCGCTGATTCTGTTGTAATACAGTATGGTGGATCCGTGAAACCCGGCAATGCAGCTGAATTGATGGCTCAAAACGATATTGACGGTGCATTGGTTGGCGGAGCGTCACTTGACGCTGATTCTTTTGCGGGAATCGTCGATTTCGACGTTTAACTCTAAAAACTGGAGACAATTTTGGGTATTATTGGAACAATTTTTCTTGTTATTTTTGCTATCACAGCGGTGCTGATAGTCGTATTGGTTATGCTGCAGGATGAGCAGGGTGAAGGTTTCGGCGGCCTGTTCGGCGGCGGCGGCGGAGCCGCTACTTTCGGTGCAACCGGAGGAAGCGTTCTGGTCAAGGCTACGACAACCCTTGGAATTATATTCATGATATCGTCACTGGCCGTGGCAATGGCTTACAAATCCGGTGAAGCCGACAACGTAATTGGCGAATCGCGTCAGGCTGCGGGAACCGGTCAGGACTGGTTTCTTGAAGAAGCACAGAATCCTGCTGAATAGTCATAAGACTTTAGGAGATCACACTGAGAGTTGCTGTCGTTCATTATGATGTTAACAGTTCAAAGGCCCTGGCCGATATTGTTCGGGCTATGGCCATGGGGATCGAGAAGCAGGGGCATGATGTAACTGTTGTTAATGCCCGGACTGAGGGTGGTAAATCTCTGACATCTTACGGCTATATTGCTGTAGGTACTGAGTCTCCCACATCTTTTGCCAAAGTCATACCTGCTCAATTAGGGTCCTTTCTCCGCTCAGCGGGACATGTAAGCGGAAAACGATGTTACGCTTTTGTCACAAAAAAGGGTTTGAGAAAGGGTAGGGTACTCATCTCTTTGATGAAGACGATGGAATCTGAGGGTATGTATCTGAAAAAATCTGATATTCTTGCTAATGCCGCCGAAGCCGAGGCTGTCGGATCGAAGCTGCATATCAATAAATCAGACATTTAACCCGATCTACACTCCTGACATGAGGTTCAATATGAAAAAGAGTCTATTTATTTTTTTGCTGTTTCTTTTTGCAGCAATTTTTCTGAGCGCTCAGGATATGGCCGTTGCCACTGTCAGACTTGAAAAAACCGAACCGGTTTCAGGTCGCCAATTGGAACAAACCATAGAGGCCATTGAGCAGCAGCAGGGACGCAGTTTAAGCGATTCGGAAAAGAAAGAAGTACTGAATCAGATTATCGACCAGGTATTGATAATCCAGGCCGCAGAAGCGGATCGTAATGTATCAATTACCGATAAAGAAATAGAGCAGGCCGGAATGCGACTGCTCTCCCAGCAGCTTCAGTCCATGGGTGCAATACCTCCCGGGGCTGTTCTCACAGACACACAGCAGTATCGGCAGGTTATAGAGCAGCAGGGCTTGAGCATAGAAGAATATGAGAAGACTATTCGAAATCAGCTTCTGGCAGAGAAATATATAACTTCCAGCGATCAGGCCGCGTTTCAGTCCATAAGCCCGGCAAGTGAAGATGAATTGAACGCGGAATATCAGCGGCGAGTTTCTGAATTTGTCGTTTCCGATTCTGTTTGGTTTAATCATATTTTCTTCAACACAAACGATCTGTCAGTTTCAGATTCAAGGGTTAAAAATGATACTGCCAGGGAAGTTCATCGCCGATTGATGAACACTTCAGCAACGTTCGCAGAACTTGTCGGATCCGAATCCGAGGATAATGTCTCCAAAGCCAGGGGCGGTTTAATAGGCCCGGTCATGAAGGGCGACGCGGTAGCTGAGCAGCTTTATGGAAATGATTTCATGGCAAAGGTATTCACAATGAACGTAGGTGATATCAGTGATGTTCTCAAGTCGAATGTCGGATACCACATTGTACAGATTACCGAGAAGAAAGCTGCACAGCTGCTTCCAAAAGAAGATCCTGAAGTACGGTCATACCTGGAGCAGATTTTATACGCGGCCAAATATCAGCAGAAGTTTGATGAGGTGACTCAAAGTACCCTGGCAGAATTAAGAGTCAGGGCAACAATCAATTATTTCGGAGTATACCGTTAAACGCATATGGGTACTCGACGTCATGCACGAATTGCCGCTTTCCAGGCATTGTATGCCTGGGAGGAATCCCGCCCTGATACCGGGGAGCTGATTGAATTTGGATGGCTGGACAAGAAACCTGATGAAAAGGCCCTGGTATTTGCATCCATGATAGTCAGCGGCACTCTGGAGAATATCGAAGATATCGACGAACAAATCCGCATCCACCTGAAAAAATGGAGTTTTGAGCGTCTGACCAAGGTAGACCTTGCCATTATTCGGACCAGCGCGTACGCGCTGATCTATCAAAAAGACATTCCATCATCAGTTACAATTGATGAAGCCGTAGAAATAGCCAAAAAATTCGGATCTCCCGAATCTTACCGTTTCGTTAACGGTGTTCTTGACGGTATCCGCAAAGCGACTCTATCCTAATACATATGAATAACGGCAGAGGCAGCCGAATACTACCCATCCTGGCAGCCGGTCTGATTATGGTAGCCCTGGCCGTAATCCTGACGATAGTAATCCTTCGCATCCCTGATAATCGTAAGTTCGAGGAATCCATACTGTCGGTTGAGCTTGCACTCAATGATGAATCGTACAATCTGGTAAAGAAGGAACTTCTCAGAGCTTCCCGTCATGCAGTTTCATCGGATAATTGGAGAACATTATTGAAGCTGTCAGCAGCTTCCCTGCCGGAGAATCCATCAGAAAATGATTATAATCTGTTTACCGTACTTGCAGGCCGTGCTTCATCCTCACTTCCCGGTTTAGATGAGTTTTCAGCTTATTTGACATGGGGCTTGCTTCGCAGCGGCGATACAAAGAAAGCCGCAGAGTATCTTGAATTAATCAGAGATGATAAATGGTCGTCTTTAAGAACAGAAATCAAACTGAAAACAGCTGTGGGTGACTCAGAAGAAGATGTTCAAAATTTCATTAAGGGGATTGAAGATGGAACCGACCCTGAGTTTCTCTCCCATGCTGCTTTATTAACTGATTCAGCCGAGTTGACCTTCGATGCCGCGCTTCTGTATATGCTGAATGGTAATCCTGCAAAGGCTTATGTTCTGGCCGGAATATTGATGGATAAAAAGAGGCATTGGTCAAGTGAAGAGACCATCAGCAAGCGGGGTGTTGAAACAGCCCTGGCGGAAATTGCGTATGATGCCGGAGAAAAAAACAATGCCATGGAATGGCTGTCCCGGCGCATAGATGATACCAGTAGAAGAAGATCTGTGTCGTGGGAAAGCCTGCAGTTCCTTGGAGATCTGTACTGGGACAGGTATCTTTTACAGGGTTCTCCATCAGACCTGAAAAATGCGGGGCGGTTCTGGGATGACTCCATGAGCATCATCCTGCCTGACAGGAACAATCTGCCTGAGGATTCCTGGCGGCTATGGGTGAATCTTGCAGTTCAGAAAGAAAGCTCCGGAGATTCTCGTGGTTCACGTGAAATCCTTACAGAAGCACTGGTATTATTTCCCGGAAGAAGTGAAGTTAAATCAGCATGGGCCCGGGCCCGGTCTGAGGATGAGCCGGCTCTTGCGAGGCGGCTGATTCGAACCTCGATGTCAGGACAGAGCGATCCGGTTCTTGAAATTACAGGGATGGAGATTGATCCTGAAGCAATTACTCCCCGTTTGTATGAAGCCCGGCTCTGGAATCTTTTTGAAGCTGTCACGTCAGACGACCAAAGCATACAGAGTGTTGACGGCCGCATACTCACCACCTTCCTTCTGGATTATATGATCTCCCGAAAGAACTTCTCGTCAGTGGATGTAGCCATCGACAGGTACCTGAAACTGTTTCCTGATGAGAAATGGATTCTCTCGTGGCGTTTGGCAGCCGATGCGGATCGAGGCATGGCCCTGATCGATCTGATTCCCCCCATGCAGGGTTCCTCTGCTCCTTATGACGATTTTAGAATTATGGCCGTGGCTGAGAACAGTTGGAGGGCGATTCATGATTCCGCTCTTTTTTCCATTATGGCTTCTGATGAAATCAGTGAATTATTGAAACATTACCCACATGTAATTAACGCTTCCGGTGATTTTGATCCGGAGATTGCAGAGGCGATCATACTGAATTATTTAAAACCCTTTTCCGCGCTGCCTCAATTCACCGGAACACCATTCGAGGATCGAATGGACAAGCTTCTGAAAAACCGCAGCGATCTTACCAACTCTGAATACATCAAAGGTGATACGGCACGAAGGAACGCCGGAATGGCTCTTCAGGCACTATCTTCCTCACTGCTGAGAACATCATTGGATGACCTGTCAAACATTGATAAATTGAATATAAATCTGGCGGACCGGGACCGTGCCGCATTGTTATACCTTGAGGCCGTCATCCTGAACAGGATGGGGCGTATTGATGAATCAGAAAATCGGGCACGTGAGGTATTGGATTTGACAGCCGACCACCCGGCTGTCCGTGAATTATTATTGAATGAGGTTTCATTTTGATCTCCATAAAAAACAGTATGCAGCAGGATGGGATCCGTCGTTCAGCTAATCTGCTATCAGCTGTATTCTCTCGAATCAGCACATTGATTCAACCCGGAGTTACCACCCTCGATATCGATCGAGTTGTAGAAGAAACCATTAAAGCCGGGGGTGGTGTTCCCGCATTTCTGGGGTATGGCGGCTTCCCGGCTTCTGTCTGTACGTCTGTAAACGATCAGGTGATTCACGGTATCCCCAATGATAAGCCTTTGAGTGAAGGTGATATTGTCGGTTGCGACATTGGTGTCATTCTAGACAGCTACTACAGTGATTCCGCAAAAACATTTTCAGTCGGTGAAATTGCAGCTGATACCCGAAAGCTCCTGGACGTTGCTGAAAATTCCCTTAACGCTGCTATAAAGGTTTGCAGACCAGGTGGAAGGGTGAAAGACATAGGTAAAGCTGTAAGTGAAACTGTAACGCCTCATGGTTACGGCATTGTCTACAGCTACTGCGGCCATGGGGTTGGTTTATCTCTCCATGAAGATCCTCAAATACCCAATTACTACCCGTCAAAAGGCCTGAATCCCCGGTTGAAACCCGGTATGGTAATTGCCATAGAACCCATGATAAATGCAGGCAGTGCTGATGTTGAAGTATTGGAAGATGAATGGACTGTTATTACCTCGGATGGATTGTTAAGTGCCCATTTTGAACACAGCATTCTGATTACTACCGGGGGCGCGGAAGTCCTCACCTCCTGGGGGAAATAATGCTGAACCGTATGAAAAGCTCAATTTTGACCGGATTGTTAACAGGCTGCCTTGTTGGTTACGCTCTTTTTGCAACTGCAGCCTGGATCAAACCATCAATACTGCCTGTTCAGACGGCTGCGGCTGAGACCTCGGTTCAGAACCCGTTTGATGAGGCACAAAAGGTACAGGAGGCTTTCAGAGCTGTCAGTGCCGAAGTCCTGCCCACTATTGTTGAAGTCACGGTTAAATCCGAAGGTATTGTCGAACATGAAGATGATACCGA
>JAUUYD010000096.1 GCA_030590585.1 Spirochaeta sp. | reverse complement strand
TTACTTATCGATTATCGCCGGTTAATGAGGTTTTTTGGTTGTTTCTACAAGAAGTAACACCGAAGAGTTGTAAGATTACCTCCAAAGATGATGTTTCAATTACTCAGTGTTTCTATTGACAAGAACACCCGAAAAAATTAGACTCCTCTTTCCAGCCACCGGTGTATCTATAAATAGAAACGCCGGTGTTCAGCGGATTGGAAAAACAGCTATGGATTAAGACCGTCAGGAGGTCAGTATGATACAGAATAATTCCGGTAAGGTGGCAATGAGAACTGTTCCGGGAGAAAAACATACCCCCTTCGGACTGGCAAGGAAACTGGATGCCCGGGTGATACTGGAATCTTCATCACTTTCCAGGGGCCGGGAGCGTTATTCCCTGCTGCTGGTGGAGGAGGCCTTTCAGGTTAGGCAGGAGGGCGACTCGGTTGTTCTTCTCCGGGGGCCTGAGCGCCGGGTGATGGGGGCGAAGGGTGAGGACATTCTGGATGTTCTGGAGGAAATTGCCTCCCGGCATGAGGATGTTGAGACAGAATTTCCATTTCCCGCCGGGGGAATCGGGTTTCTCTCCTTCGAATTTGCCGCCAGATGTGATTCTTTCAGTTTTCCAGACAGACCGGATCCCCTGGGCCTGCCTCTGGCGGCTTTTATCTTCGGTCATGTCTATGTGATTTTCGACCATTACACCGATCAGGTTCATCTTGTGGGTATCAACTACGGCGGGGATGATGATATTGATCTGGAAAAAGCTCTGGACCGTACAGAGGCAAAAATTAACGATCTGAACTTCAACTATATGATGGAACAGCCGGCTGAATATCCGGCTATTATCGCTTCTTCAAAAGAGGAAAATGAAGCCTTCAAGGCTGCTGTTTCCAGGGTGCGTCAGGAGGTAATCAAGGGGAATCTTCTTCAGGCGGTTCCTTCCCGTCGGCTTGAAATCGCCACGGAGATGCCGGCGCTGGAGGCCTATCGGGCATTACGGAGTTCCAATCCATCGCCGTATCAGTTCTTTCTGGATTTCGGGCCCTGGCAGCTTTTCGGTACTTCCCCGGAGGTGCATGTGAAGGTACAGCATGGAAGGGTGACTCTCCGGCCTATTGCAGGGACCCGCCGAAGGGGGAAGAATGAGGCCGAAGACAGGGCTCTGGCCGCAGAGTTACTGGCGGATGAGAAGGAGAGGGCTGAACATTTGATGCTTGTTGACCTTGGTAGAAACGATCTGGGAAGAGTCTGTGAGGTTGGCTCGGTAGAGGTCACTGAAATGATGACCATTGAAAAGTACTCTAAAGTCATGCACATCGTCAGCCAGGTGGAGGGAAACCTCAAAGAAGGGCTCAGCGCGGCGGATGTTATCCGGGCCACTTTCCCGGCGGGGACGGTTTCAGGTGCACCGAAGATTCAGGCGGTGAAGACTGTAGCCGCTATCGAAAAGATGCCCCGTTCTTTCTACGCGGGACTTGTCGGATATCTGGAGCCCGGAGGGTCACTTGATACATGTATTACAATACGCAGTGCCCTGAAGAAAGAGAACAGGCTGTTCCTTCAGGCCGGAGGCGGGGTGGTGTACGATTCGAATCCCGAGCGTGAACTGGAAGAGACCAACGAGAAGCTCAGAGCCCTGGCCCAGGCCGCGGGGGTGGAGGTATAGCCATGACAACCAAACACTGCATCGCGATAATCGATAATTACGATTCGTTTACATACAACATCTATCAGATGGTCAGCAGTCTTGTAGAGGATAATCCCGATGAAGAAGTGCGGGTATTCCGTAATGACGAGATAACGGTGCCGGAGTTGGAAGAGCTGAATATCGAGAGGCTGATTATTTCTCCGGGTCCGGGGACTCCTGCCGATGCTGGAATCTCGGTTGAGGCCATCAGGGCTTTTGCCGGAAAGATTCCCATTCTCGGGGTTTGCCTGGGGCATCAGTGCCTGGCGGAGGCCTATGGCGGGGATATCGTTCAGGCCCGGAATATCGTTCATGGCAAGGTGGAGTCCATCGAGGTGGATGGTTGTGGTGTTCTCCGGAACCTGCCGAATCCCTGCAATTTTACCCGCTATCATTCACTGGCGGTGGATCCCAGTTCTATTCCTTCGGAGCTTGAGGTGACCTCCCGATCCAATGACGGCGAGATAATGGGTCTGCGGCACAGGAACTTTCCTATTGAAGGGGTGCAGTTTCACCCCGAATCCATCGGGAGCGATTTCGGTGAGAGGCTGCTGGCCAATTTTTTACACTGGAGACGGGAGCCTCTGGACCGCTCGGGTTTGTTAAGCAAGGTGATTTCCGGATCCGATTTAAGCCGGGAAGAGGCGGCAGCCTTTATGGATGAACTCACCGACGGGTCGCTGGAGGATGCCTGGATTGCCGGAATGTTAACAGCCTTGTCGGCCAAAGGAATTACAGCTGATGAGGTGGCCGGATGTGTGTCGGTTCTGGTGGAAAAACGCCGGCCGGTCGATTTATCCGGGATTTCTGATTCCAGCGGTATCCTTGATACCTGCGGTACAGGCGGGGACGGCCTGCACACATTCAATATTTCCTCTTTTTCGGCTCTGCTGGCCGCAAGCTGCGGTGCGACGGTGGCCAAGCACGGTAACAGGGCGGTGAGTTCAAAATCCGGAAGTACGGATTTCTATGCGGCTCTTGGAATACCTGTGAATCTGGATGCCCACGGGGTGGCGGCAAGTATCAAGGCTGAAGGTTTTGCCTATATGGCGGCGCCGCTTTTTCACGGAGCTATGCGTCATGCCGGTCCGGTGCGTAAGGCTCTGGGGGTGAAAACCATCATGAACACTTTGGGGCCTCTGGCGAATCCCGCCGGGGCGGACTTTCAGATTATCGGGGTTTTCGATGATGCCCTGCTCCCGGTGATGGCCCGGGCGGCAAAGATGCTCGGGGTGAAACGGGTGTGGACGGTCCGTTCCCTTGACGGGCTGGATGAGATTTCCCCGTCTGCCCCGACGAAGATTTTCAAGATTGATGAAAAAGGCGTGGAGTCGGAGGAGCTTTTTGATCCTTCTACTCTGGGTATCTCCGGTTTTTGTGTGGACGACCTTTCAGGCGGGGACGGCGCCGAGAATGCCCGGGCCGCCCGGGAACTCCTTCGCGGCGGCGGTTCGGCCGCTTTACGTGAAGCGGTCTGTTTGAATGCCGGGGCCGCTCTGGCGGTGGCGGGTATCGCTTCGGATATTGCCCAGGGGTATAAGCTGGCGAAAGCAGTGCTGGATGACGGCCGGGCGGCGGCCAAGGTAGAGGCCCTGCGGAAACGTGCCGGGATGGAATTATCGTGAATGGTATACCCGGCCCGAGGGGTGCCCCGGACATACTGCTGAAAATCGCCGCCGAGAGGGCAGAGAGGGTCCGCCGTAAGGGCGCGGCCCAGGGGCTGAAGCTCCCGATGGAACGAACTGCGCCTCTTGTGCCTTTCGCTGAGGGTGTAGAGGCGGCGGCTCCCGGAGGAGCAGGCCGCCAGGTTGGAGAAGTGTCCGGGTCCGGTGAAGGCGTTCCCCGGCCGGCCAGTAAAACCTCCATTTCCAACGAGGGAGCTCCCGGCATTCTAATCGCCGAAATAAAGCGCCGCAGCCCGTCCAAAGGGGATATCGCCGGGATACCCGACCCCGCAGCCCTGGCCGACCATTATAAAGAGGCTGGTTTTCGCCGGGTGAGTGTGCTTACCGAAGAGGTCCATTTCGGCGGTTCCCTCTCAGATCTTATTGCGGTGAAAACCGCCCATCCCGAACTTGCAGTACTGCGTAAGGACTTTCTTCTCAGTGTGGACGATATCGATGTGAGCTGGCAGGCCGGGGCGGATGCGGTACTTCTGATTGCCGCATTGCTGGAAGAGGACCTTCTGGGCGACATGTACACCCGGGCTACCGAGCTGGGACTCTCCTGCCTTGTGGAGGTTCATACCCGGGAGGATGTGGATAAGGTTCGCCCTTTAAAGCCGCCTCTGATGGGTATCAACAGCCGGGATTTGAGGCGTTTCAAGGTGGAGCCTCTACTTCCTCTGGAAATCCGCAGATTCATTGACTGGCCCTGTAATGTTATCTATGAGTCAGGGGTCTGTGGGGTTGATGATGTTCTTTTCGTCCGGGGAGCGGGGTTTTCCGGCTTTCTGGTGGGAGAGGCGGTGGCCAAAAATCCGGATCTGGCATCCGAGCTTGTTTCTGCCTGGGATAATATCGATGAGGCCCGGCGGCGTTTTTCTGCCTGGGGAAGGCTCTATAGTCAGAAAGCCGGAACTGTGCCCGGGGTGCCTCTGGTGAAAATATGCGGTATCACCAACAGGGCTGACGCCGAAGCCGCGATGGAAGCCGGGGCGGATATCATTGGATTTGTTCTGGCTGAATCCCCCCGCCGGGCTTCCCCGGACTTGATACGGAACTGCGTGGATCTGCCGGTGATGAAGGCGGCGGTAGTGGTTCTCTCCCCGAAGGAAGCTTTACCCGAAGATATAGCGGTTCTGCTGGATGAGGGGGCGTTGGATTTTATTCAGTTTCACGGGGACGAAACGGCGGACACCCTCGGGTTGTGGCCTGGATATAAAGCCCTGCGCCTTGCGAATACTGAAGATGCGGAAGCCATGGATGGGGCGGGAAGCCCTGCGGTGCTGGTAGACGCTTTTTCTCCTGAACTTAAAGGGGGAACAGGCAAGAGGCTTGATGAGGCCCTTGTGTCCGCCGCCTCAGGGTGCCGCCGTCTCTGGCTGGCCGGCGGCCTGACAGCTGAAAATGTTGGAACTATTGTCGATGTCTGGAAACCCGGGCTGGTTGATGTGTCCAGCGGGGTGGAGGCGGAGAAGGGCCGGAAGGATCATGATAAAGTACGGCGATTTGTAGCGGCGGCGAAAGGCTGGTGATGGCCAGGGCGACAGAGGTCAATTAATGAATAATAAAATGAGTGATAACGGTTTCTTTGGAGACTACGGCGGACGCTATGTGGCCGAGGTGCTTCGTCAGCCTCTGGAACATCTGGAAGAGGAGTTCGGTAAGGCGATGGCCGATCCTGAATATCTGGCCGACCTTGAGGCTTTCAACCGGGAGTATATCGGCAGGCCCACCCCTCTGCTTCCGGCCCGTAATGCTTCGTCTGCCATAGGCGGGGCTGATATCTACATCAAATTGGAAGGACTGGCCAATACGGGAGCTCATAAAATCAACAATGCCGCGGGACAGGCACTGCTGGCAAAACGCATGGGAAAAAAACGGGTAATCGCCGAAACCGGGGCGGGTCAGCATGGAGTGGCTGTTGCTGCGGCATGTGCCAGGTTAAGAATGGAATGCGTGGTGTACATGGGTGAGGTGGATATCCGCCGGCAGCGCCCCAATGTTTATTGGATGGAACTTTTTGGAGCCGAAGTTCGGCCGGTTTCTTCGGGAACCAGAACTCTGAAAGATGCGGTGAATGCGGCACTACGAGACTGGGCTTCCAGTTGGGAAGACACTCACTACCTGCTGGGTTCGGCTCTGGGACCCTCGCCATATCCCGATATGGTAAGGGAATTTCAGTCGGTGATCGGCCGGGAGACTGTGGAACAGCTCGCTGCGATGGTCCCCGGGGGGATTGAGCCGGATGCCCTGGTGGCTTGTGTGGGCGGCGGCTCCAACGCAATAGGGTTCTTTGAACCTTATCTGGAGGATAACAGGCCCATACTTATGGGTGCTGAGGCCGGAGGACGGGGCTCGGGTACAGGGAATAATGCCGCCAGGATGACAGGAGACGGCAAGGTGGGTGTGGTGCAGGGTTACAAAAGCCGTTTTCTCACCGATGAAGATGGTCAGGTACTGCCCACGCATTCCATCTCCGCGGGCCTCGACTATGCGGGAATCGGCCCCCAGCTGGCTCAACTGGGGGAATCGGGGCGGATACGATTTGTGAGCGTCCAGGATGATGAGGCACTGGATGCCCTGAAGTTCTTTGCCCGGGAAGAGGGGCTTGTCTTTGCCATGGAATCGGCTCATGCCGGGGCCGCGGCCATTGTACTGGCCCGGGATCTGGGTCCGGGGAAAACCGTAGTGGTGAATATGTCCGGCAGGGGTGATAAAGATATTTTCATTTCTGCGGCGGCCTTGGATGGGCTGTCCTGGCGGAGTTTTCTCAAAGATGAGAGCGAGGAAGGTTCCGGGGAGGCTGAAGCATGAAGCCGAGAATTGTCACCCATTTTATTGCCGGATATCCCAGTTATGAAGCGTCTCTGGAAGTGGCCCGGGGATTGATTGCCGGGGGCGCTTATGCTCTTGAGATGCAGATACCATTTTCTGATCCCAATGCCGACGGCCCGGTGATTGAAGGGGCCTGCAGAGTGGCTCTTGATGAGGGTTTCAAGGTGGCCGATGCCTGGAGGCTGCTGGAGGCTATCCGGGCAGAATCGGATATTCCGGTTTTTGTGATGAGCTATGCCTCTCTGGTATTTACTCCCGGGGTGGATACTTTTGTCCGCCGGGCTAAGGATGTCGGTGCCGCGGGCCTGATTATTCCGGATCTTGTCCCCGGAGCTGATGAAGGGCTTTTCGCGGTTGCTGCGGAGGCCGGATGCCCGGCAGTTCCGGTGGTGGTACCCTGGATTTCCGACCAGAGGCTGGATGAGATTCTCTCCGAGCCGATTGAATGGATTTATGTGGCTCTGCGCAGCGGAATTACCGGAACCTACACCGAGCTTGGCTCAGAGCAGGAATCCTTTTTGGCGAAATTCCGGGAAATGTGTAAGGCGCCCCGGGTGATGGCGGGCTTCGGTATTCAGGATTCGGCCCAGGTTGCCGCGGTGGTGGAGATGGCCGACGCGGCGATTGTAGGTTCGGCTCTGGTGAGGGCCATCGGGGAGGGTGCAGAAGATGCCGGTGAAGTGGTTCGGAAAATGGTGGAGAAACTGCTGGGGGTGTGACCTTGAATAAAAATGACCACAAAAATCAGCAGTAACAGATGATAAATGACGTGTAAAAAGTGAAATATTGTTTTGAAAGATACGGCAAAAAACAATAAATTATCCTCAGCTATGATCCAGCTGCCATATGGGAAAATAGAATGGAAAGAGTTTCTTTAGCACATCCGGTACAGTCACCGAATGCTCTGAATGTGATTCGAATACTAACGCGGTGAGCTCCCGCAGGGATAGCTCGATATGTTCGTCCCGGCGGCTGTGTCCCAATTCCAGACCCTGAGTAGAAAACTTAAAACTGATCAATTCTGCTGAATCTGTTATACCAACCGAGAAAGTCCTCTTTACCCCGGCGTTTGCCTGTTCCAGATAAGGTATAATTGCCTTCATAAATAAAAAAACATTATTGATTCGAATCATCATACCGGTTGCTGTAATGGAGTATCTGCGTACAAGCAGCTTTTCTTCGAACAGTGCTCCCAATACTGTCGGAGTCAGGTTGTCACAGACTGTCAGTTCTTTTTCGCCTTCAAGTCCGCTTAGAACTTTATGGATCAGGGTTTCAACAGCTGTCTTCTCTCCACCGGCTTCCACCAAACCAGGCTTATTAACAGATCGGGAAACCATCAGATAGCCGACTGGTTTGTTGTTTCTCAATGCAATAAGTGTTGTAGATTTCGGTAGATTGAAGAGAAACGGATAATCCCTGTCTGCTCTGAGTATGCCGATGACTTCCTGTTCGTGCATGCTTTGAATATTGTTCAGGTACTGCTGTGATTGAGCATCATATTCAACTACCTGATGGTTATTATCATTGAATAGATCTGCATCTGCTCTGCTGCATGAATAGAGCCAATCCTGATTCCGTA
>JAUUYD010000380.1 GCA_030590585.1 Spirochaeta sp. | reverse complement strand
ATCGGACTTGAATATCTCTGAAAAGAGCTTCTGGAATGAAGGTCCCGAAACGGTAGATATCGGGGTCTGGGAAAGTGAAATGCAGAATTTCTTCCCGGGCTCCAAAATGAAAGGAGCACTTTTCCTTTCCACTCCTTCCCCGAATTGTGACATCAGGAAAATGAACAGTTTTCTGATTGAAGAGTTGTCATCACATCCGGAATCCCGGGGACTTCTGCAGTTTTCCATGGACTCGGATTCGGATGAGTATGGTGAGCTGGTAAAGATTGAAGGTATCGCCGGTTTTAAGCCCTACCATTTTTCCAGTGCTGTTTCGCCAAGCTCCGATTCCCTGATTCCCGATTTTCTGCCGGAATGGGTTTGGTCTCTGGCGGATAAAGAGAATCTGGTGATAACTCTGCATATAGTCAGATCCCTGGCCATGGCGGATCCATATAATCAGAAATACATCGTTTCAATGTGCCGAAAGTATCCCGGGGCCAAACTCATTCTTGCCCATGCCGGACGGGGTTTTAACGCGTTTAACACCGTCAGGAGTATAGCCGCATACAGGGAATTGGATAATCTGTGGTTTGATATGTCGGGGATTTGTGAAGCGGAGCCTTTGCTTGCGATTCTCCACGAGTTCGGACCTTTCAGGCTTTTATGGGGAAGTGATTTCCCCATCTCCCAGTTACGGGGAAAAGCGGTAAGTGTTGGTATAAATGGTTTTGCGTGGCTGCAGGAGGGTACTGTTGACTGGGAGAATCCGGAACTCGGCGGAAATCCCGAACCTCTGCTGTTGGGGCTTGAATCCCTCCGGGCGTTTAAAACCGCATCGGATGAGTTCGGGCTGAACCGGGAAGATGTGGAGAATATATTCTGCTGTAATGCGTTGAAACTCCTTGAAATCGAAATGGTAAGCGATACGAAAACACAGGATGCCTACCGGTATGCCAAAAAACGGATTCCAGGGGGCACCCAGCTGTTAAGTAAACGCCCCGAGAATATGGCCCCGGAATGCTGGCCGGCTTATTTCTCCGAAGCCTCGGGCTGTGAAACTCGGGATCTGGATGGGAAACGGTATATTGATATGGGTACGAACGGGATCGGATCGTGCCTTCTCGGTTTTCGGGATCCTGATGTCAACAGAGCGGTGAGACGCAGGGTGAACCTCGGCAGTCAAAGCACCCTTAATCCCCATGATGAAGTGAAACTGGCTGATAAATTATGTGAGATTCACCCTTGGGCCTCTCAGGTACGGTTTGCCCGGACCGGGGGTGAAGCGACAACGGCTGCCGTAAGGATAGCCCGGGCGACAACTGATCGTTCGGTAATTGCCGTCTGCGGATATCACGGCTGGCACGATTGGTATCTTGCCGCCAATCTGGGGAAGAGTGACAATCTGCGTGGTCATCTGCTTCCCGGTTTAAGCCCCCTGGGAGTCCCCCGGGAACTTCGCGGCACCACCCTTACCTTCACATACAACAGTAAAGAAGAACTTGATGAAATAATTCGGGAAAACGGGGACAATCTTGCGGCTGTAATAATGGAACCGGCCCGTTATCATAATCCTGAAGAGGGCTTTCTGGAGTATGTTCGGGATTCAGCCCACCGCTGTGGAGCGTTATTGATCTTCGATGAGATTACCATAGGATGGCGGCTCCACTTCGGCGGAGCTCATCTGAAGTTCGGGGTTATGCCGGATATCGCTGTTTTTGCAAAGGCTCTGGGAAATGGATATCCAATCGCTGCTGTTATCGGAACAGACTCCGGGATGGAAGGAGCCCATACTTCCTTTATCAGCAGTACTTACTGGACGGAAGGACTCGGTCCTGCTGCCGCCCTGGCCACACTGGAAAAGATGAAAGAACTTGATGTTCCGGCTCATGTTGCAAAAATTGGAGAACAGGTAACTGGATTCTGGAAGAAGCATGCATCCACTTATGAACTTCCAGTTGTTTTCGATGATGGATATCCCTGCCTTGCCCACTTCCATTTTGATCATCCAAAAAAGGAAGAACTCAGAACCCTCTATACCCAGCTGATGCTGGAGAGGGGCTATCTGGCTTCACCATCCATCTACCCGACTCTGGCCCACACAGAGGAAATTGTTGAACGATATGGAATGGCCGTAAATATGGTTTTCCGGGATATCTCAGGAATTCTGGATAATGGGAATATAGAAGAAAGCCTGAGAGGACCTGTGGCCCACAGCGGTTTCAGGCGCCTGCTTTAACCGTTCCGGATATAAGGGAGTCGATAGAATGTTTATAGACAAAATTGAGCTTTTTCATGTCCGAATGCCTCTTGTATATCCCTTTCGAACAGCATTCGGCAACAATGATTCCATTGATAGTGTTCTGGTACGAATTACGAGCGGTGAATTCCGGGGCTGGGGAGAGGCTGCCCCCTGGGCAGCTCCCGCTTACTCTCCTGAATATACCGGAGGGGCGTTCCTTGTCGCCCGGGATTTTCTTGCACCATTACTGATTAAAAGAGAAGTCGAAAGCGGTGAAAATCTTCAAACCCTCTTATCTCCTGTAAAAGGAAACTATTTCGCCAAAGCCTCCCTAGACCAGGCATGGTGGGACCTTGAATCCCGGATACAGGGGCTTCCTCTTTATCAGCTTCTCGGCGGGGTTCGAAACGAAGTGGAAGTAGGTGCTGATTTCGGAATTATGGAAACAATACCGCTCTTGCTTGAAACCATGGAGACTGCCCTGGGAGAGGGATTTAAAAGGATCAAACTGAAATACCGCCCGGGTTGGGAGCTGGATATGATAAGCTCTGTTCGAGACCGATTTCCCGATGCAGTAATTCATGTGGATTGCAACAGCGCGTATACCCTGAAGGATCTTCCCATGCTCAAGGAGCTTGATCAGTTCAATCTGGCCATGGTTGAGCAGCCTCTGATGCATGATGATCTTGTTGACCACGCGGCCCTGCAGCGGGAGTTAAAGACTCCAATCTGTCTGGATGAGAGTATTACGTCTGTTGATCGGGCTCGGAAGGCTCTGGAACTCAATGCCTGCGGCTGGGTGAATATCAAACCGGGACGGGTGGGGGGACTCACCAATGCCCTGGCCATTCACAATTACTGCATGGAGGACGGTACACCCTGCTGGGTGGGCGGGATGCTGGAATCATCACTTGGAGCTCATCAGTGCCTGGCCCTGGCAACCCTGCCTAATTTCACATATCCCGCGGACATTTTTCCCAGTGAGCGTTTTTATACTGAAGATATTTCATCCCCGGAAATGAGAATATCCGCACCGTCGATGATGAAGCTCCCGGAAACCCCCGGCTCCGGAGCTGTACCTGATATGGAACTTCTGGAGAAACGGCTGGTTGCAGCCGCGGTAATTGACGGGGTATAAAACCGGGATTATTGCTTATGTCACCAGAGGTCAATTGTCAATAAAACAGCATCAGGAAAGAACCGCCGCCAGGGCGTCTTTGATGTTGTGAACAACCGTCCCCTTCCCGGGGAAGGCCCCGTTTTCATCCGAGGCCGCAGCTGCGAAAAACCGTCCCAGCCCGGTATCCGAGGCCGTTTTAATCCGGCGGCGCAGATGAGGAACCGGGCGAACCTCACCGGCCAGTGATAACTCGCCAACAGCCACCATGTCGGAAGGCAGGGCTTTTTCGGACCGGGCAGAGAAAAGGGCCAGGGCCAGGGCCAGTTCGGCTCCGGTATCGCTGAT
>JAUUYD010000462.1 GCA_030590585.1 Spirochaeta sp. | reverse complement strand
ATGTACAAGGAACTCTCAGATCGGGTTCTTGGCGGTGTATTCAAGGTTCATAACAAGCTGGGGCCGGGGCTGCTGGAAAGTGCTTATGAAGGGGCCTGTGCTATTGAGTTCAAACATTGTGGGTTACAGGTGGAACGGCAGGTGGTTTATCCGCTGTACTATGAAGGGGAACTGGCCGGTGCCTATATTGCGGATATGGTGGTTGAAGGTAAAATAATTCTTGAATTGAAGGCTGTTAAGGTTCTCACTCCGGTTATGGAAGCTCAGCTTATTAATTATTTACGGTTATCAGGGCTTCCTGTGGGGTATCTGCTGAACTTTCGGAATGAACGGGTTGAATGGAAACGGAGGGTACTTTGTTCCGGGGTCGGCAGTATGAAGGTCAATTAAAAAAGTACTAACTGTAATTTTTAGAATTTTCGGTTATTCTTGACATGAGAACTGCATCATAAGGATTTCAAGATGGCCAAAGCAAAAACAATCAACAACAAGGGTTTAGAAGAGACTCTCTGGGAAACGGCGAACAAACTCAGAGGCAGTGTGGCTTCTTCCGAGTACAAACACGTTGTCTTAAGCCTTATCTTTTTGAAATTCTCCAGTGACAAGTTTGAGGATCGCCGGCAGGAACTGATAAATGAGGGTAAGGAGAAGTACCTCGACATGGTGGAGTTCTATACCATGAAGAATGTCTTTTATCTGCCCGAGGACTCCCGATGGTCCACAATACAGAAGCAATCAAAACAGAGTGATATCGCCCTGAAAATTGATACGGCTCTTTCAAC
This sequence comes from Spirochaeta sp., assembly GCA_030590585.1. The sequence continues at coordinate 2,265 of JAUUYD010000462.1, read as the reverse complement.
CATAGAGAAGAACAATCCGGCCCTCAAAGGCGCCTTGCCGGATAACTATTTCTCTCAGCTGGATCTGGATGTCAGTAAGCTGTCGGCTCTCATTGATACCATCAACAACATCAATCCCACCTCGGACAAGGAAGAGGATGTTATCGGGAGAATCTATGAATACTTCCTGGGCAAATTCGCGGCAGCCGAGGGAGCCAGGGGTGGGGAATTTTACACCCCCAGCTCTGTGGTTAATCTGATTGCTGAAATGATCGAGCCCTATAAGGGGAAAATCTACGATCCCTGCTGCGGATCAGGGGGGATGTTCGTCCAATCTGTGAAGTTCGTGGAGAATCACCACGGCAGCAAGAAGGACATCTCTGTTTACGGTCAGGAGGTGATTAGAACCACTTACAAACTGGCCAAGATGAATCTTGCCATACGGGGTATCTCAGCCAATTTCGGAGAAGTACCGGCAGATACTTTCTTCAAGGATCAGCACCTGGATTTAAAGGCAGATTTTATTATGGCTAATCCTCCTTTTAATCTGAAGGAATGGAGGGCCACTGATGAGCTGACCGATGATTCCCGCTGGGCGGGTTATGAGGTGCCTCCCACCGGGAATGCCAACTACGCCTGGATTATGCATATGATTTCCAAGCTATCGGAGCAAGGTACCGCTGGCTTTGTCCTGGCCAATGGGTCAATGAGCTCCAATACCAACAGTGAAGGGGCTATTCGCCGGAAGATTGTTGAGAATGACCTTGTGGACTGCATGATTGCCCTGCCGGGTCAGTTGTTCTTCACCACACAGATACCGGTGTGCCTCTGGTTTCTTACCAAGAACAAAAAGTCTGATGCCGAAAAGGGTTATAGGAATCGTCAGGGAGAGACGATTTTTATCGATGCCCGGAATCACGGTTCCATGATGGACCGGACTCATAAGGAACTCACTCCTGGGGATATTGAGGAGATTTCCGGTACTTACCATGCCTGGCGGGGAGAGGATAAAGATGGAAATTATGAAGATAAGCCGGGATTCTGTAAATCTGCCACTTTGGAGGAGATCGCCAAACATGATTTTGTTCTCACCCCCGGACGGTATGTGGGAGCGGCTCCGGTGGAGGATGACGGGATTCCCTTCGAGGAGAAGATGACTGATCTCTCACAAACGCTGTATAAGCAGATGAAGGAGTCTGCTGAGTTGGATGAAGTGATAAGAAAGAATCTGGAAGTGCTGGGCTATGGCGAATAAGCCGGCAGTAACAGGAAATGATATTGTGCCTGTAGACAATATCCAAAGTTTGATTTTTACCATACGCGGTGTTCAGGTGATGGTGGACAGTGATTTGGCTCAAATCTATGGAGTTGAAACAAGAGTACTCAACCAGGCAGTCAAAAGAAATATTGATCGTTTTCCTGAATCGTTTCGGTTTTCACTGACTGAAGAAGAATTTGGAAACTTGAGGTTCCAATCCGGCACTTCAAGTTCAGAAAAAGCCTTAAGATCACAAACTGTGACCTCAAGTGATCATGGCGGTAGGCGTTACCTCCCCTATGTCTTTACCGAGCAGGGTGTGGCCATGCTTTCAGCTGTATTACGCAGTGAAACTGCAATCAAGGTGAGCATCAAGATTATCAATGCTTTCGTTGAGATGAGAAAGTTCATCCAGCAGAACGCCAATGTTTTTGCCCGGCTGGATTCGGTGGAGCGGCGGCAGATTGCCTTTGAATCGACAACGGATAAAAATTTTGAGAAGATGTTTCAGGCCTTGGAAGCGGGGGAGCCTTCAAAACAGGGTATTTTCTACGACGGGCAGATATACGATGCCTATACTTTTGTTGCTGATCTTGTGCGTAAAGCTGAAAAATCACTGATTCTTATTGATAATTATGTAGATGACTCGGTTCTGACCCTGCTCAGCAAGCGCAAATTCGGTGTTGATGTGATAATTTATACTAAAACCATCTCAAAGAAACTTGCTCTGGATTTCAAAAAACACAACCAGCAGTATCCTGCAATCAGAATTGAAATATTTAAAGAAGCCCACGACCGTTTTCTGATTCTTGATGATAGTGATATCTATCATTTCGGTGCATCTCTGAAAGACCTTGGGAAGAAGTGGTTTGCATTTTCCCGATTCGAGACCGGGGCGGTGGAAATGCTGGGAAGGCTTGGGGGTGATGGACCGTGAATAATAAGGTTAGAACTGGAAACAAACTTCATGTATTAGGATTTTCTCTTCGAATACTTATTGATGTGGAGTTTTGGTATGGGAATTGAGT
>JAUUYD010000443.1 GCA_030590585.1 Spirochaeta sp. | reverse complement strand
TTGGAAATGACAAAGGAAAAGTGCTGGGGGGTTACGAGGCTTCAGGAGCCGCAGCTGTCCTCATTATGTTCCTGGTAAATGGTGCTTTACTGGGAACGATTGGAACTCGGGGCGTAATGGTGATAACGGCTGTTCCCGCTATTATTATGGGGACATTACTCATCCGTACAAAGATAATGGACACACAAGCGGTCAACAACGCCGGTCAGATTACTGAGGCTTCAAAAAATCCTGCCATACCGGCTCAGCACCCGCCTGTTGGACTCTTTGTCCTTTTTCTGCTCACCATTGTACTGAGAATCGCATCGGTGATGGCAATCCTTAATTTTCTACCAACAATATTTTCCAATCATTTCGGCCTTCCGGCAAACTGGGCGACCTGGGCTGCCGGACTGATCTTCGCCGGCGGCATCGCCGGGTCATTAATCGCATCACGATTTTCCAAACCCGAAATATCTTACCGGGTTCTTGTCATCGGCTCATTTATACTCACTCCCCTCATCGCTCTATTGGCCATTAATGCTCATCTTGCTTTTCATATTATTCTCATCATTCTTCTGGGCGGGTTTTTGTCCGGTCTTATCATTAATCAAAACCTCATCCTCACCAAACTCGGATCCCGTTTCGGCAAGGGAGAGGCCTTCGGTATCCTGATGGCTGTTATGACTCTATCTCAATCGGTCAGTCCGGCACTCTTCGGCCTCAGCGTCGACAGATGGGATTTTTCTGTTTCCCTGGTTATTTTCTCAATACCAGTTTTACTCAGCGCGGGGCTTCTGATGATTCTCTCCAGACGAATACTGAAAGTTACCAACAAGTAGGTTTATCGATGGCATTTCTACATTTTTGTAGTTATGTCTCTCCAAATCTTTATTACATCTATTAGATCTGAGTTTTACATGCATGCTGGATTCGGAATGGTGGAAGCCGGGTTCATTCGGGCTAAAAACACCACCAATATCCTTACCAAGAATTTTCCATGGCGATGAATGGTGCTCTGGCAGGCCTTGTGGCGGTTACCGCACCTTGTGCGTTTATTGACCCCTGGGCCGCCATCGTCATAGGCGGAACAGGCGGGGTGCTTTTCCGGTCCATGGAATCAATGGGATTTGGGGCACAATGGCAGTGGGACTCTTCGGGAAGCGGTCTTTGGGCCTTGTCAACGATGGGCTGTTCCTGGGCGGCGGCTGGATTCAGTTCGGGACCCAAATTACTGGGATTCTTTCAGTGGCTGCATTTGTCGGCATCACCATGACAGTGATTTTCCTGGCAATAGATAAAACCATGGGCTTGAGGGTCAGCAGAGAAGAAGAACTTCGCGGGCTTGATATCGGAGAACACGGATTGGAATGCGGGCAGCAGAAAGGATATGAGGAAACCTTTCACGGAGCGGTCACTGAGATAAATCTTCTTAAAAAGATCAGACTTGATATAGCCGTCAATGCAGATTTTGTTGAAGCAACTATCGCAGCCATCATAAAGGGGGCCCGAACCGGAGTTATCGGTGACGGAAAAATATTTGTAACAAACCTGGAAGAATGTGTGCGGCTTCGGACAGGTGATAGGGGTTATGATGCCATAGGTTGAAATTTCCACTGAATCGGATTTTTTTTTTGCAATAACCCTACCGATCTCTTAATCTTGAGTGAATATCGGTATATGAAACTCAAATCCGGTTTCAGGAAGAAAAAAATGAAAAAAAGTATTTTGGTTTTCGGAATCCTTGCCATGGCAGTGATTTCAGCTGGTGCCCTGGATATAACCCTGGAGTCGGCGGCAGAGCTGGTGCTGGGAAATAACAGAGCATTGCTTGCCAGTTATTCGGATCAGAGAGTTCTGGACCGGGATAAACGCTCAGGATGGAATGAGTTCATCCCCGATATATATGCAGGTACCGGATTTTCCCGGGCTAATGAATTATTACCTCTCTCGGGGGTAACGGATAAGTGGAGCTACAGCGTTGCGATTGGAGGCTCTATAAATCTCTCGGCTTCAACAGCTTACCGTATCGGTGCAAGTAAACTGGCATGGGAACAGGGTTTAATCGGCATAGAGGAATTCGAGCATTCACTTGTCAGGGATGCCCGTAAGACCTTTCTAGGATTATTACTGCTCCGGGATACCATTAAGATATTCGAACTCATGGTAGAGACAGCCGAAGACCGGTATAACCGTGCCGCCAGGCGTTTTGAACTCGGTGATGCCAGAAAAGTTGATATGCTCAGTTACCAGGTGGCCTGGCAGAACATGCTGCCTCAGTTGATCGACCTTCAAAACAATTTTGAGATTCGGCAGCTGGAATTCAGGCGTTTACTCGGACTGCCGGAAGACGAGTCTATTGTCCTTATCGGAGAAATCGAAGCGGATGAACAAAGCTGGGAAGCGGCTGCTCTAATTTCCTCCCGGCTGTCCCTCCGATACGATGTACGATCAGCTCAAAAGAATATTCAGCAGCTGGAAAACGAGAAGGGCCGTCGAATATCTGAAGGACTCACCCCAGCTTTAGTTTTCAATTATGATTATATGCCCTTGTGGAACGATCCATTTAACGGCGCATCAACTCGTTACAATGGCGGAGAACTGTATCTCGGGATTAATATGCCTCTCGATGGTTTCATCCCCAATTCCAAAAAGAGTCTTTATATCAAGGAGATAACCGATAAACTTGATGCTGCAGAACTTCGGTTAAAAGATTCGCTCCAGGCAGGAGCCATTGAAATTGAATCTGCTGTAAAAAACCTGAACAAATCAGCCTCAACTCTCCGTTCCCTGGAACTCAATGTAGATCTGGCAGAGGAATCCTACGACCTGGTATCCCGTTCTTATGATGTAGGCGAGGCAGATTACCTTCAGGTTCAAACTGCAGATGATGAAATGAACACAGCCCGTATCCAGCTTGTTAACGAAAAATTCAACTACTCAGCAGCCCTTCAGGACCTGGACTTTGCCATTGCCAGCACCCTGGACGTCACTGCTACAACTATAGAATAAGAAAGGAAGAATCCAATGAATAAAAAAACGATCGTACGATCCGGAATGGTCCTGGTCGCTGTGGCACTGATCATCGTTGTTACCCAAATTGTAAAACGATCGGGTGGTACCGTGGAATTAGAACAGCCTGTCCGTCCTGTTAAAACCATGCTCATTGAAAACACACCAGCCCAGTTCCGGCGGGTGTTTCCGGG
>JAUUYD010000460.1 GCA_030590585.1 Spirochaeta sp. | reverse complement strand
ACTTGTACCTCTTTGACTACTACGACCAAGTTCTGGCAGACATAGGGAAATCCCTGGGTATCGACTTCAGCCGGAAATACCGACCTGTTGGAGATATCAAGAAAATAATTGCCGGATCCAAGAAAATAGACAAATAACACAACAACTTTGTGAGATTGGATGTTCCATGTATCTCATTTCATGGTATATAGTTATAGGCTTATTTTGTCATTTGAACTGCAAAAGACAAGAATAAATACAAAATTGTCGAGGCTATGAAAAATATCCTATATATCGGTGTTTCCCGGGATGCGGACTGCAAATTCAGTTCCCATTCCATCTTCAGATTCGAAGGAAACTGTACCTTTAAGATACTGTTCTGTTATCAGGCGCATGCTGTAAACACCAATACCCCGACCCGGACCTTTAGTGGAAAATGAACGTTGAAAGACCTGAGATTTCACTTTTTCAGTCATAACTGAAGAATTCCATACCTTGAAAACCACATCACCTGAGTCATATATCATCGAGAATTTTATATCTTTCCCGGGCTCTGTTGCTTCCAATGCGTTTTTGAGCATGTTCAGCAGTACCCGTTTTAACAGTGAAAGATCGGTAAGAATCCCGATCGAAGGACTCTGTGTGTGAGAAATGATTTTCTTACCCATAGCTTCCTTCAGGGCTTCAGCAGCAGTTCTGGCCTCGGTAAACATAACAAGAGTTTCAACCAGGAGAAGATTAACAGCCAGAGTGGAGGATTCGGCTTCTATGAGCTGCTGCTGGCTTTGGATTTCCTCTATTAAAGAAGAACTCTGATCTACACGCAGCTGTACCGCGTGATTCACATCCGGCCCTTTGATTTCAGTAAGATACAAGGCCAGATTCTTTAAGCCGCCGGCCGTGTTCATGATATCATGAAAAAAGGATCGTTCCAGGCGCTCCCGTTTCTTCAGAGAACTGATGTCATCGAAAAAAACAAGGAGGAACATCTCTCCATCCAGATGGATTGGAGAAGATGTAACCTTGACATCAAACCCGATGCTGTTTCCATTACGTTCAAGGATTAAACCTGCCTCACGGGACACTCGTTCTCCGGTTTTTATGGATTCCTGAACGGCGGCTACAGCCCCGCAGAATCGGCAGTTTTTCCCTGTACCGCAACCACCGGGATGATCATGAGCATTTACACATCCCAATAATTCTCCGGGACGCAGACCGATAATATCTTTATTTTCCAGATCCAGAAGGGTGTTCAGTTCAATATTACCGAAAACAATCTGTCGAGCGGAATTTGTCACCATAGCTACGAATGGTGCCGCATTCATCACTTCGACAATATGCCCTGTCTTCTCGATAAAGGTGGATTGTTTCATTATATGAGATGAGTCGTAACGGAATGCCGGAGCAAAATCGGTATCTTTATTATCAAGTAGGGACTGCATGGTAAAGCATTATATCCTTAAAATTCAGTTAAGTGTTCCCAGCTTGTCATAAAATTATATTACCCAGACTTTTGAAACTCACTTAGAAACCCGGGGTAAAGCTTATGCTCCTCAACCAGTATCCGCGCGGCAAGGCTTTCAGGAGTATCATCCTCAAGAACCCGTACCCGTACTTGAGCAAGCACCCTGCCCTCATCCACCCTATTGGTGACAAGATGAACCGAGCAGCCGCTCTCTATATCACCGGCATCAAGCACCGCCTGATGCACATTCCTCCCGTACATTCCAGGACCGCCATGAAGGGGCAGGAGTGAAGGATGGATGTTGACCATCCTGCCGGCCCAGCGCTCTGTCATTTTACCATCAAGAATGCTCAGCCAGCCTGCCAGGGCCACTATATCAATATTCCGATCCGCAAGCTGCCGATGGAGTTCTGAGGATAGATTCTGAGCATATTTATGCCTGTCAAGAAATACAGTTTCGATACGGGCTGCCTCCGCTCTCTTCAAAGCTTTGCAGCGGCGGTCGGCAACGACTAAAACGGGTTGAATGAACCTCGATGCATCGCCTGCGGCTGCATCTATTATCGCCTGAAGATTTGAACCGCTTCCGGAAGCCAGAACTGCTAGACGTAACATACACCACGCTCTCCGCCTCGCACGGAACCGATAATCCACGCGTTCTCACCGGAATCTGCCAGGGAATTAAGCAACTCAGAAGCTTCAGGTTCAGGAACTATAAGGATAAATCCTATGCCCATATTAAATGTGCCTCTCATCTCGGTTTCAGAAACCCCCAGTGAGCGGATATAGTTGAATATTTCCGGTTCAGGCCAGGCTGAGGTATCAACCAGGGCTTCCAGATTTCTACGGTTAAACGCCCGGGGCAGATTCTCCGGTAATCCTCCACCGGTGATATGAGCCATTCCTCTTATGGAACATCCCTTATCCAGCAATCCCCTTACCGGCCTTCCATAAAGGCGGGTGGGAATCAACAGCTCATTAATAATGGCCTCGCCATTAAAAACAACATCAGTATCAGGTATTAACGACCTCACAAGACTGAAACCGTTGGAGTGAAGACCGTTGGAGGCTATTCCGATAATCGCATCCCCTTCTTCTACCGCAGAACCATCAATCATAAGTGACCGTTCCACCGCACCTACGGCAAAGCCGGCTACATCATAATCTCCGGGAGCGTAAAAGCCGGGCATTTCCGCGGTCTCTCCGCCAACCAGAGCACAGCCGTCCTCTCTGCAGGCATCTGCCATACCGGCCACAATTCCCGCTGCCTTATCGGCCTCCAACTTCCCGCATGCCAGATAATCAAGGAAAAACAACGGTTTGGCACCATGACAGAGTATATCGTTGGCAACCATGGCATAGCAGTCCCGGCCTATAACATCCAGCCTTCCGGCATCCAGTGCAAGGCGCAATTTGGTTCCAACACCATCGGTACCTGCCACCAATACCGGATTCTTCCAGCCTTCCATGGAATATAGGCTCGCGAAGGCACCCAGGCCTCCGAGAACCTGCGGTCCCTGAGTGGCATTAACTGAAACTTTCATTTTCTCAACAGCGCGATAACCTTCTTCTTTATCCACCCCGGAGTTTTTATAGCTGACCCGGGT
>JAUUYD010000195.1 GCA_030590585.1 Spirochaeta sp. | reverse complement strand
TTCTTGTGTATATCGGTATTCAAGTAATAACGGAAGTAATCTGCAAAGGATATGAGCGATGCTGCTGCCGCAACGATAAAGAGAATGGCACTCACCCTCTCAACCTGGGAAAGCCAGCCTGAATCAAATCTCCACGATCGTAATGTAAGGGCAAAAAGTCCGCCGAAACCACTGACAAAATAAAGAAAAGATTTCAGTTTCCCGCCTTTATTTGCGGCCAGAGCCACGCCTTCCCGGACTAGAAGCATTCGTATGAACATTATCGCCAGTTCCCGCCAGAGAATAATGATAAGGGTCCAAATCGGCATCAGACCGGCACCGACAAAGCAGGTGAAATAGGTAATCCGTAGAAAAACATCTGAAAATGGATCCATTATTTTCCCTATATCACTCACCTGACCCCGGCTTCTGGCGAAATGACCATCGAGAATATCGGTTATTTCGCTGAGAATGAACAATACCCATAATAATACTGTTCCGGTACGCGGGAAGTAGCCCAGATTAATGGGGATATACCATGCTAAGAATACTAAAGGAGCAGCAAATAATCTGCTGATAGTCAGCTTGTTTGGCAAGGTCATAAGAAACTATAGGTGAAACAATACAGAGGTACAAGTCATGTTCATTACGGGTACCATCTCTTAATGAATGGGGTATCATACCCCAGGGCAGAGCCCTGGACCCGGAGTCGCTCAAGCGACTCCCTGTTCCGCGGCAAGCCGCGGGGTATGAAACCATGCTTTCCCGGCACTCATTCAGCAATGAACAAGTTCACTGCTCATATTTAGGGTCGTACCGCAGCGTAGCGAGGAACGATCCCGACATTCGTTTGGGAATCACCCATCGTCTCCAGACAGTTCTGAAAAAAACCTGAGATTTCAGCGGTATTCCCGTTTTTCATGACTCATAATTCATAAATCCCTGAATACTTCTTATTCAGATACTCAAGAAAATAACATGAATCAAGAGGTTTTCCGCTTACACGGCGGCAGAGGTCACCTGGAGAATAGACCCGACCATGAACATGAATATTATCTCTGAGCCATTTTAAAATCACATCAGCAGAGCCGGAACTTATAATGGATGAAACCGGACCCAAGGCCTCTTCCATGGCTTTGGTAAATTGGGCGGCATAAAGATTTCCCAAGGCGTAGGTTGGAAAATAACCGAATAAACCCACCGACCAGTGGACATCCTGAAGGCATCCATCGGCATCATTTGGCGGAGTTACACCCAGAAAATCCCGATAGGCATCCCGCCAGGCCCCCGGTAGGTCACTTACCTTCAAATCCCCGGACATTAATGCCTGCTCCAAACGGAAACGGATAATAATATGAAAGGAGTAAGTCACTTCATCCGCATCAACCCGGATTAAACTCGGCTGAACATGGTTTACAGCCCGATAGAAGCTCAATTCATCAACACCCGAGAGGTTTTCAGGGAACAGATTCTGAAAAACCCCATACCAGCGATCCCAGAAAGCCTGAGAGCGGCCTATCGTATTCTCCCAGAACCTGGATTGTGATTCATGAATACCCAGACTCGTTCCGTCGGCCAGAAGTGTATTCCGCAGGTTTTGTCCCATACCCTGCTCATACAAACCATGGCCGGCTTCGTGTATATTGCTGAAGAGACCCGAAAGCACCAGGTTTTCATCATAACGGGTTGTAATACGTACATCATCAGGCCCGAGGGTTGTGGTGAAGGGATGGGCACTCAAATCCAATCTGCCCCGCTTCGTATCGTAGCCCATGAAATCTTGAATTTTCTTTCCGAAAACGTCCTGCTTGTCGATGTCATAGGGTTTCTCCAGAAAATCAATCCGGGGTTCATTCCCTGAATGAATCCTCTCCATCAGCTCCCTTAAACCATCGGCCAGTACATCAAAGACTACGGCAACTTCTTTTCCAGAGGCACCTGGTTCATATTCATCCAGAAGGGTGTCGTAAATATCCGCATCAGGGTCTATGGCTTGCGCATAATCCCTCTCAAGCTCAATCACCGTTTCCAGGTGGGGTGCGAACATTGAAAAATCATCCGCTTTCCTGGCCCCGGCCCAGGCAGCCTGGGATAGAGAGGTTTCCCGGGCAATATTTTCAACCAGAACCCGGGGTACCTTGATTTTTTTCTTCCATCTTTTCCAGGATTCTCTTAAAAATGCGGCATCTACCTTATCAATCCCGGCAGGAATGTCCTTTCCTTTATATCCAATTTCAGAGAATAGAGATTCCCATTCGCCATCAATAATTTTCTCATGATGCAGGCCTACCATCATTGCCAGCTGAGAGGCCCTTTCCTTGACGGCACCCTCAGGCATGTAGGTTTCCTGGTCCCATTCAAGCAGAGCGGCAATATGCCCGAGGCGCGTAACCGTTGCATCCATTTTCTTAAGCTTGATGATGATATTGCCTGCATTTCCCATTTTGGATGACCTCCTGACGGACTATTCGGACCGTACTCTTCCCAAACCTTCAACGCTGATATCTTCATCAGACACTGTCCCCGAATAGACTATGTTACCCATACCATCCAGGGAACCGTCAAGTACACCGCCTTTCATCTTCAGCCTGATATCACCGGCGCCGTTTAAATCAACCCGGGCATTGACAGCCTGTACTCCTGTCATATCAACCCTTCCAAGACCGTCAAGATTAACCGACAGATTCCTCACGCTGGAATCATTTCCAACAATATTTGCCGCTCCGTCGATATCAAGACTCATCTTTTCTTCATCAAAACCATTGAAAATGATATCTGCCGCACCTTCAACTCGGATTTCAGTCAATGACGGCAGATGAATTTCAGCCTTCAGGTCAGTATCCGAATGTCCTCTCCAATCATTTGTTCCCAGTACAAGCTGATTAGCACGAACCTGTACATGAATATTATCTTCCATTTCAGAAGGGTAAAAAAGTGTGGTGGAAAACTCATCAGACCTGTTGATCCGAACCGTCCAGCTGCCTTCAACGACAACAGAATCAAATCCTTTCAAATCAAGTGTTTCAGAAATTTCGTTTCCCGAAAAAGACCAGTCAACAGATTTTTCACCAGGTTTTACATCAAGGGATTTACCGATTGCCATTCGGCCCAAACCCATCATAATCAGCATTAATACAACGATGAACCCGGCTGCCGCCAGCATTGCAATATGACTTTTTTTCATGCTGAAGCCTCCTCTTCAAAGTTCTCAAACAGAGAAATCAACTCTTTGATTCCGATGCCCATTTTCCTCATCATTTCGAACATTCTCGGCAGCTCATCCCCGATGAACTTTACCTTCATTTCATTCATTATTTTCTCCCGTGCTTTATCCGCTACGAAATATCCTATACCCCGGCGGTTATCGATAATTGCGTTTTCCAGAAGACTCTGGTAACTCCGGGTAACTGTATTGGGATTCACTCCCAGGTTCACAGCCATTTCCCGAACCGACGGTATACGGTCTCCGGTGAGCCATTCACCACCGGCGATTCTCTCCTGAACCTGATCAGCTATCTGTTGATAGATACCTTTTGGTTGATTAAACTCCATCACTACTCTGGGTCTCCTTAACCCTCAGCCAGGCAATAACCCAGCAAAACGGTGCCAACAGGCCATAGAGAAACACCTTCCCGATGATATGAAGGGTGTTCATCAGAGACGGAAATTCTGACTCCATCATGAGTCCCATATCAAAGTGAATCATCTTCGGGTTGTAAAAACCTTCAAAGTAAGATGCAAACAACAGGCGGAACATAAAGGCGCCGACAATTCCCAGCACTATCGAAAAAAGAATCAGAGTCAGTATCGTTTTGATGAAATGAGCCTTCTTGAACCATGCGGCTCCAAGGAAAAACACCGACTGAATGATGATGACATAACCGAGAATCTTGAAGAACATTCCCTGAAACGGGTTCAGCGCTGCAAAGTATGTATGAAAGAATATCGCAGTAACCCCTTCGGCAATCAGCGAAGCCAGGCTGATCAATATCATGATAAATATCGGAGTTGCCACCGAAACCGACAGTAGTCTCACCAGAGTTTTCTCAACAGATGATGCCGGAAGCATCAGGTAATTCTCATTTTTTGTTTTATCATGAAGAGATGTGAATGCCAGGCTGGCACTGATGCTTCCCCAGATTATCAATGTGCCGATTAGGTACGATGAATAATCCATCGATTGCTGTCCATCGAACAGTGCCTGCAGAACCACAAGGAGAAACATCGAACCGGCAACAGCTCCGGACGCAATGGCATTACCCCGCCATCCGTCTATCATATCCCTACGGGCCAGAAAGCCCAGACGTTTAATATCCAATACCTGATTCATGCACTTACTCCTTCAGCTCTGAACAATTCCGCGTAAACCTCAGGTCTTGAAATTACCGTATTAAACAGGATTTCAAGATCGAGAGGGCCCCCATTCATATCCGGCCCCTTCCAGACCGCCCAATAACCGCCCACAGCGGCTTCGCTGTAAATCAAACCATCCGCGTCCGCCGCTGGTGGTGATGAGGTCCTGGTCATATGAAGCCTGTTATTCACCTGGTCCATACTGTGCTCAAAGAGAACCTTACCCTCGTGAAGTATGGTGATGGGGTCTATCAGTGATTCCACATCCCTCACCTGATGAGTTGAAATAATAAAAATCCGGTTCTCTGTGAGCGCTTCGGCTACCAGTCTGCGGAACAGGCCTTTAGAGGGAATATCCAAACCATTGGTAGGTTCATCAAGAACCAGAAGTTCCGAACCGCAGGCCAGGCCGAAAGACAAGAGGAATTTCTTCTTCTGCCCATAAGATAACTTGTTCAGTTTCTTGTTCCTTGGAACATCGAACTCTCCAAGATAGCGCTCAAATTGCCGGGAGTCATATCCGGGATAAAAAGGTGAATGGGAAAGTAGAAATTCTTTTTCTGAAATCGAAGGCGTATTCAGCTCTTCAGGCAGAACAAAGATTTTGGAGAGAAGCCCGGGAGCCCTGCGTGAGGGTTCTTCACCCATCACCCGGATTTCACCTTCGCCTGGAAAAAGCAAACCGGAGAGCAGTCTCATCAAAGTTGTTTTACCCGCCCCGTTCAAACCGAGAAGCCCATAAATATTTCCCTTTTCCATCTCAAGATTCAATCCATTGAACAGAATTGCTCCGTTATACCCGAAGGTCATGTTCTTTATACTGATCATATCTATTCACCTCCTCAAGTGGTGTACTACCACACTAATACAGTATGCTAAAAGAATCAAGTGTTTTTTTCATTTTTATCAAAAAAATCAGCGGCCTCTTATGAATTACACCTGGTTTGCTTAGGTTTGAGGCCGGGAGATTCGGTCTAATTCATGAGGCCGCTGATGATTTGCACGATATGATTTACATTCGCCTTTGGCTCATTTTCATCATATACAGCAATTCATGCGGCCTCTTAT
>JAUUYD010000403.1 GCA_030590585.1 Spirochaeta sp. | reverse complement strand
TGGCCGGAGGACTTCTGACGGCAAACCCGGAATCTTTTGAGTTTCTTAAAGCCCGGCCCGAACAGTCAATGCTTGAAGCAGCGCTGCATTTTCTATTTTCAGATAATCGAATTTCCGTATCACTGGTAGGATTCAGGAATGATGATGATGTGGATAGTGCCGTTGCCGCTGTTGACAGTTATATACCCTACAGCGAAGAAGATCTTTCCCGCATTAATGGCAGGGTTGAAAAAGAATTTAATTCCATGTGCACCTCCTGTATGTACTGCAATGTCTGCCCCGAGGACATTCCGGTATGGTCGTTTATGGAAAGCTGGAATCACCTCAAGCTCAGCGGTGGTGAAACTGTTGGAGATCGTCTCCAATGGCATTGGGGAACCTCAATTGAAGTTTTGGATCGATGCACATCCTGTGGAAAATGTGTCAGGGCCTGTACCCAGCATCTGCCTATTCTGGAACGTTTTGAGGATCTGAAAGCTTCCGTCTCAGCAAAAGGCTGATCCTGTTCAATCGACGTATTTCAGTAGATCAGAATTGAACGGGATGTCTTTGTAGATTCCCTGCTGTTCCTCGGGGAGGAGTACAGCCAGCTCCCGCATCAATGCTTCGGTGAGTTTTTTTCTTTGACTCTTATCGGGGTGACCGTCAGCTTTCAGCTGAAAGGGTCTGCCGGTTCGATATGTCACCCTGGTTCTTTTCAACCGTCTCATATTATTACGGATCTTTTCAGCACCGGTATGACCAACCGGAATGATAACTGCATCATTGTGCAGCGCAAGAAGAACTGTCCCTTCCCGGCCTCTACGCAGTATGCCGTCTTCGGATCGTGTTCCTTCAGGTGAAACAAGGAGAATCCTGTTCCTGTTAAGAACCCCGGCTGCTTTCTCAAAGGCTTCAATGGGATGCTCCCCCCTGTATACTTTGATTGTCTGCCAGCTTTCAGCCATCCACCCCATGAATGGATTATTCCAGGTTTCGGATTTGGCCATATAATGCACAGGTCTTGGTTTCAGGCGGAGATAGAGAATCGGTACTTCGAGAAAATTCACATGATTGAAAATAATGATTAATGGACCTTTATTCGGAATGGTTTTCAGGCAAGCAGTATCCGCCTTTGCAAGTATCCTGATGATGAGACGGATTACAGCTCCCACAACAAGGGAAGCAACTCTCATGAAACTCCATTGCTCCCGATCAATCGAAGGGCTCCAGGTTTTATTGTAACTTCCAGTTCATTACCGGCTTCACATATGGTTTCACCATCGGCATGTACGGCAAGGCTGCCTTTAAGTGCCTTTATTGAGATTGTTGAAGCGTGTCCCGTTTTGGTATCGTCCCGGCCTGATTGTGTTCCTTTAGCATATGCTGCCATGGCAGCGAGCAGTTTCAGCCTGGCTTCCTGTCTGGTATGACACCAGTTCAGCCGTCCGTCGTGAGGATCTCCGTCAGGGGCCATGTAAAAGGAGCCGCCCATACGTCGGCCGTTCATCACGGAAATCAGCGCCGGTCTGATGAGTGACATAACACCGTTAACTGAAAACTCCAGCTCCGGAGCCTCAGGATATAATATCAAGGTTTTCAAGGCGCCCAGTGTGTACGCCATTGAGCCATGTACATGTTTCATCTTGGCGGCTTCAAAACCCACTACCGCATCAAATCCCACACCAATCCCGTTCCCGAACCATCGTCCCTGGGGGAAATCACCACCGCTAACCTTACCAATATCAAATTTCACAGTTTTTTCGTTGAGCATCTGAGCGGCGGCCTGGACTGGTGTTCCGGGAATATCGGCTCCGAATGCAAAATCATTTCCTCTACCGATGGGAATTGCACCGAATATCGGAGGATCTTCCAGGCCCGAAACACTCATCAGACCATTTATAACTTCGTTGCATGTCCCATCTCCCCCGGCGGCGATAACCGCCGTATCAGGATTACTACCGTATCTTAGTGCCAGTTCTTCAGCATGCCCCGGGCATTCAGTAACAAAAAGCTGATAATCTGTTTTTTTTGTGTCCAGGAACGAGCAGATCTTATTGATTTTTCCCATCGCATAGCCTTTACCGGCTGTCGGGTTGACAATGATTACATATTGTAAAGCCAAAAAGCACACCTCATCATTTTTGTTCTCTGATTCATCATATCATTCATTTTGATATTTTGCCTGAATTTGAAAATCCAGACAATTATCATAATAATTAAAAACATGAAAATTATGATTGTAGACGACTCAGAGGTAATGAGACGAATTCACAAGAACACCCTGAAAGAGCAGAACATCCCCGAGGAATCCATGATTGAAGCTGGAGACGGTGCCGAGGCCTTGAAATTGGCGATTTCAGAGCAGATCGATTTGTTTCTTGTTGATTGGAATATGCCGAAGCTTGATGGATTGTCCTTTGTGAAAAAGTTGAGAAATATGGGTTCCTACGCTGAAACACCCATAATCATGATTACATCGGAAGCGGCAAAATACAATGTTATCGAAGCTATTAATGCCGGTGTTACCAATTACGTGGTGAAACCGATCCGGGGTAATGTTCTTTGGGATAAAATTTCCCCGTATATAGGGAAAAAAGGTTAGGACTCATTATGAAGGCTAAATATATAAATCCGTTTCTGAACGCAACAATGGGATTATTCCGGGATTTTCTGGAACTTGAGGTAAGTTCCGGAAAACCTTCGGTTCTCGGTAATCCAAAAGATCTCTCAGAAGTATCTGCCCTGATTGGTCTTGCCGGAGAAACAACCGGTGCTGTTGTATTGAGCTTTTCCCATGATACAGCCCTGAAGGTAGTATCGAAGATGACGGGTACAAATTATGCCTTTCTGGGTTCTGAAGTTCTGGACGGGGTGGGTGAGCTGGTGAATATCATCGCCGGGAACGCCAAGAAGGATTTATCGGAATTCCGAATCTCCATATCACTTCCCGGAGTAATTACCGGTAATAACTACAGAATCAACTGGCCTAAGGGGATACCGATCATCACCATTCCATTCAGCTCAGACATCGGTGACTTCACGGTAAATGTATCCCTCAGGGAAGCGGTATGAAGGGACGAAACTCCATTCAGTTTCGTATCATTGCCGGGCTTTTACTCATCCTTATTCTCAGCGTGGCTGTCTCCATATATCTCACGACAGCGAATCAGAAAGCCAATCTTCTGGATGCATCTCAGCGGACTTTGGCTGTTAATAATGAAATGCTGAACACCACTATCCGAAATATCATGCTCAGTGGTGAAGCTCCCATTGCAAACCGGACGATGGAGGATTTTCGCAAGATTACCGGGTTTCTTGAATTTGAGTTGTACCGTACCGACGGAAGCACAGCGTTCAATGATTATGAAACATTGAATGCTGTAAACAGTTACCAGGATATGGTGATGTTTGACCAAACACCCCGAATTGAAAGAGGTAAAATTGATACCGAAGAATTTAAGCAGGTGTTGATGAACAAAACCCCGGTAATTTCAATGAATGATGAAACCAGGGAAATGGAATATTATTTTCCTATT
>JAUUYD010000375.1 GCA_030590585.1 Spirochaeta sp. | reverse complement strand
ATTGGATGCAGCCGGTGTTCGATAATCTTGAATATATTATTGAATCTGCGAAACAGCAGAATCTTAAGAGTATTGATCAGCTTATTAACAATAAAATAATGGAAATTGAAGCGATAACTTACATACGCGGCCGGTCATTACCAAAGCAGTACATCATAATTGATGAAGCTCAGAATCTTACCCCGCATGAGGTAAAAACCATCGTCAGCAGGGCCGGGGAGGGCTCTAAAGTTGTACTTACAGGAGATCCTTACCAAATAGACAGTCCTTATCTTGATGCTGAATCAAACGGCCTTACCTATCTGGTTGAAGCCTTCAAGAGTGAATCCCTGGCCGGGCATATTTCCCTGGCCAAAAGCGAACGCAGTTCCCTTGCTGAATTGGCGGCAGAATTATTATGAGTGAACGGCACTATTCCCAGCTTGTCCTGCGTGAATTAAACCGGCTTGGAGAACTCGCGTCTGTCCGGGAATCGGAATCCCGTCTCAAAGCGATTTCTTCGAAGCTGAATCGATGGAAAAAGGGTGACATGACATCGTCGCTTGTACTAACTGAAATCAACCGCCTTTCAGGTGCTTCACCGGTGACATGGTCTGTTGGAGCCGATCCGGGAGTGCATGTTTCCTATGCTGTTGCAGCGGGCTATCTCAGCAGGAAAGATTTTTCTGATTCTGCATGGAAAGCCATTGAGATTCTCATTACTTTGGCTGAAATCTGACATCTACCGTTTGATACCTGCATACTGCTACTCTATAATACAGAATATGGAACGGGTTAATTTCTGCAGGCATTGTGGAGAACTCCTTGAAAACCAGTGGATTCACTGTCCCTGGTGTGGTACGGAAACAATTAAAGGCCATGTTATTTCCTGGGAAACTATTGTAGATGAATCTTTGAATCGAACCGAGGATGAGTTCATGAAGGGCCGCATGGGTTTACTTGATGATATTTCAGGGCGACTTGGTGTTCTGGAGCTGGAGCTTGATGCTTTTCTAGCCGGGAAAATATAATTTTTTAATATTTCTCAGAAAACCTCAATATCAAGTCGATAAAGAAACGATGAAGTTCGCCTTCGCCGTTATGGCTTTATGGTTGGCAGCCTTTGTGACTCTATCTGCTGCTGATCCAATCTTCTCATTGTCCGATTTATCCGATGATGGGAGACTTCTGTTTACAATCACCACAGATCAACCGGGGTGGGGCAGTTATGATACCCTATTTATGGCTCACCTCAATGATGATGACCGCCTTGAAACACTGAGTTTTTTCCCTGAAAGAAACAGATATTTTCCAAAGACAGCCGAACTTGAGATTCAAAACCGATTTGGACTCTACCGGATCGCGATATGGGAAGAGACAGGAATCCGCGAACTTAAAATCCATTCATCTTTTGTAAATGACGGTGAACTACCCTACGGCCGTATACTTCCTGTTTCTTCTTCACCGGATGGGAAATGGATAATAGTTCAGGAACCTGACGGGCCGGTCAGGTGCCGCCTGGTTCTCTACAGCAGTTCAGGTGGTGATGGAATCGTTATAAGTAGAAACCAGGTACTGGATTACCATGATTCTCCGGCTCTGTGGTCTCCTGATTCAAGGTATCTGCTCTATTCCAGGGACGGGAAACTGTATCATGTCTCAACCAGGCAGATAGAATATTCACGTCTGCAGGATGAATCTTACCGTGAGTTCGGGACAGGTACACTCTCAAACGTTAAATGGGCCGGTCCTGAGGCCCTGTACTATATTAGTGGACTTGTGGTGAATCTTGTAAGACCGTCAGTTTTTTTTGCAAAGTCATTTTATACCGATCCATTGCCAGCCGGTACCGTAGCCGGAACACTTCCCATGGTATTTGATTCAAATTCTGATTCCTTCTGGCCATCTCCTGATGGCCGGTCAGTTATGGTGCTTAAGGGAAAACGGAATCTATTCCATTTTACCCTGGATAGTGAAGATGAACCTGTAAACCTTCCATACCTGCTTTTACCAGGGGGCAGTACAGTAGATCAACTCTGGTGGAGAGCTGATGGGGATATTATTCTTCTGGTGGGAAACAGCCTGCACGGAACTTTCAGCTCTCAGATTTACCATCTGGATTCTGATAGTGGAAAACCATTTCAATTTCAGGATGTTCCGGGAATTCGTCGATTTGCCCCTTCTCCGGATCGATTATCAATTGCTGTTCTCGAGAACAATGGAGTATCAATTCGCTTGCCCGACAATCTGGAAGAGATCAATTATTTTGAACATCCAGACCCCCGTGATCTGTTCTGGATTGATACCTCGCATCTGCTGATTGTTGGAGGAACCCGGATTGAAATTATCAGCCTTGATGGAAGTGAGAACAAACTGATTACCCTCACACAGCTGGAAAATTCCGGATTTAATCTTCAGGGTAGAACCGGAGTTTCAGCCGGAGGTGTTCAATATCTCAAACAAGCTGAAACAGAACAATGGGTTGTTTCCAAAAAAGATAACCGGGATGAGGTTCTGAGCCCTGTAAACCTGGAATCTAACGCTAATCGAGTGTACCTGGAAGATAATGTAATCATGGTTCGTACTGTGGATGGATTCGGGAATCGGAGGCTTCTACCTGATTTTCCATACAATACGGTATCAAGATCGGAATCAGAAGAGATTGCCATTATTAATACAGATGAGGGCAGGGTTATAAACCACGGTTCCCGGAGCCGGAGTAAAACAGCTGCACTTGTATTTAATGCGATTGACAGTGATGAGGGCCTTGGAGAGGTTCTCAGTATACTTTCAGATTATGATTTACATGTCAGTTTCTTCATCGGCGGGGATTTTATCCGCCGTAATCCTGATTCAACCCGCCTGCTTGCTGATTCCGAACACGAAATCGGTTCCCTGTTTTACACCCATATGGATATGACAGATTTCAGATACAGCATTGATACTGCTTTTGTTGTCAGGGGCATGGGACGAAACGAAGATGAATTCTTTCAAGTAACAGGTGAAGAGGTCTCCACAATATGGCACGCTCCATGGTATGTTATCAGCCCGTCGATACTGGATGCGACAGAAGAGATGAATTACTTCTATATCGGGCGGGATGTTGACCCGCTGGATTGGGTGACACTGGACGGACCTGTGGGAAACAGATCTTTGTACCGGCAGAGCCCTGAATTGGTAGAACGTGTGCTTGAAGAGCTAAGACCGGGTTCAATTATTCCGGTCAGAATCGGGAAATCCGGTAAAAGAGATGATTATTTCTTTCAGGAACTCGATCTTCTGATTAACGGTTTACTTAATGATGGTTATGAAATTGTTTCAGCAGGTAAACTGCGGGAACAGATGAAATGAAAGAAAATCAGGTGACATTCTCACCTCGGATCGTCAAGTCGCTAGAGTTGACGGCCGACATTTATTAAAGAGGGAGCATCGCCTAATGAATACAGACCCACTCCGCGCTTACAGGCAAACCCGGGTTAAAACTGCCACTCAAGGGCGGCTCATTGTCATGTTGTACGATGAGGGACTGAAACAGCTGAAAACAGCGGAAAATGAGTTCCACTCCAGTCAGCCGAAGCTGGAACTCGTTCATAATGCCATCGTTAAAACACAGGATATTATCACAGAGTTGATGGTTTCTCTGGATTTTGAGAAAGGTGGAGATATCGCTCAGAATCTTTTTCATCTTTACATGTATTTCAATCAGAAACTGGT
>JAUUYD010000437.1 GCA_030590585.1 Spirochaeta sp. | reverse complement strand
CATTACCCTCAAAAAAATCTCCCAGAGTTCCCGAAGCCATATTTTCCACCGGTGTCACAGATCCGATGATATCACTGAAAAGAACCGCCATCCTGAAGCTGTTGACAGGCTCCCAGATAATCCCCGCATCCAGCCCCCATGCATACCCGTAGAGAATCTGCTGGTTTTTTATCTCACCCTCTGTAATATTGAACGGAAACATGGGATCGTCAGCCAGAAGCAGAGCGAATTTTCCACTGAAACCCAGGCTGAATTTACCCAGATTGAATCCGTAACCGGCTACTGCGCCGGTTTCAAATATCAGATCATGAATCCCCTGGGCACCCAGGGAATAGAGAAAATACGTGTTGCCGTAGAGACCGAAACCGAAGCCGTTTATCAGTGTTCCAACCCTGAGACCCGCTTCCACACTATATCGAATATCGTCGAACTGGTTCATCACGTCTTCCTGAAGAGCGGGATCTGACATGTTGGATGCGATAACGTCCAAATCAGCAGTCGTTGCCAAAGACCAGTCAAAAGTCTGTGCGGAAGCCAGATCCGTCGGAACGGTGGAAACTCCAGTGGTCAACGATGTCCAGGTTGTCTGATCAATCTCCCCGAGCATCATAGGCAGAAGCGATGCCGCATCATCGGCGGTAAACGCTCCCGGATCCCCGGAAGCCATTGAAGTAATAGAATCAATATTGTCCAATAAAAGTCGATAGTTCTCCAGCTTACCCCAGGTTCCGGCATCAGCCGCCAGGCTGAAGTACTGGGTGTCACCGGCAATACCGGCGGGGTTCATAAAAAGTGAATCAAAACCATCCCGGTCAGCCAGGTAGGGGTCGTAAGTGTTGAGGCTCTGTTCGAGCAGTGTTCCGGCGAATAAAGTGATAGGCAGGGTTATGATTGTAAATATCAAACCGATTTTCTTCATTTAAGTCCTCCGGGATATCCCTCGGGAATCCCGGATATAAATTTACTACAGACTTCTGAAAAATCAGCCCTTTACAGGAATTTTTAAAAAAACGAGTATTCTGGATAAAAACCCGGCCCTCCCAGGCCGGATTTCTTCATTGCCAAACGGAGCGAGAGAAGTACCCTTGGGTATTTCCGAGCGAGTGCAGGCAAAGCAAGGTATGAAACCCCGCCCCTTGGGGCGGAATAGAGCTGCCAAAGGCAACTCTGGGTCCAGGGCTTGCCTCAGGTTGCATGGCCGAGCAGCTGCAAAGCAGCGACCAGGCCCTG
Source organism: Spirochaeta sp. (assembly GCA_030590585.1). The sequence goes on along the minus strand of JAUUYD010000437.1, from coordinate 2,042 downwards.
GGGTTTCATACCTTTCATTCAAAAGCAATTTTTTCAGCAAGCGGCAGACCTTTTAAAAAGAGCTTGCCCTCATTTTAGCGAATAATCCCCAGAGGATCCGGTTTCATCAACAGTTTGGCGTACTGGGCACGTTTGTACACCCAGGGATCGGCCGCATTCTTCCGGCTCATCTTCCCCCGGAAGTCTGACAGTGACGCATAGCCTTTTCCGTCCATCCATTTATTCAAATCGCTGACAATGCGCCCCAGCTGGGTAATTTTATTCCGGTACAGGGTACTGACCACCTGAACCACATCGGCCCCGGCAAGCAGCATCTTTGCCGCATCCAGTCCGTCCATGATACCGCTGGAAGCACAAATATCGGCATCGGTTTCACCATAAAGAAGCCCTGAATAGCGCAGAGGCAGGCGGCTTGCAGTATTAACACTCAGATTCAAGGGAATTGTGTTGGTCTCTTTTGCCGGGTCAATATCCGGCTGAAAGAATTTATTGAACATAACAAGTCCTTTGGCACCGGATTTGGCAAATCCCTTGGCCACCGTCAGCGGAGCTGTGTAGAACAGGCCCATTTTTATGGATACCGGTATTTTCACAGCTTTAACCACTTCGGAAACCACCGACATCTGGTCTTTCTCTATTGAAGCACCGTCACCTTCCTGAAGTTCAGGATTGGCAAAGAAATTCAATTCGAGACCATCAACTCCAGTCTCCTCAAGTTTTTTGGCCCACTCAACCCAGGTTTCCCTGTTTACCGCATTCAGACTTGCAATTACAGGAATGGAAACAGCCTCCTTGGCCTTGCGCACCCACATCAGATGCGCCTCAGGGCCGGAATGCTCCATATCCGGATAGAGGTTGGACATTTCCGCATTCATGCCGTCAAACTGATGCTGCTCCTCATCGAAACGCGCCCGCTCCAGCTGAATCTGTTCTTCAAACAGACTCTTTATTATCAGCGCACCGGCACCGGCTTCCTCGATTTTTTTAATCGAGTTCATATTCGAAGTCAATTCTGAAGCCCCGGCAATAACCGGATTCTCCAATGCGATACCCATGTACGTGGTTTTCAAGTCAGCCATTTTATTCTCCTGTTACAAGTATAATACATTCTGTCAATTAGTGATAACTAATTTTATTAGTTGGGTTTGTTTTGGGTGACCTCTACCGCGCTTGAGTATACAGTTTTGTTTCTTCCGGTGTTTTTTGCCTCATAAAGAGCTTTATCGGCTTTCTTCAACAGCGATTCCGGGTTATCACCTTCTTCAGCCTCGGCAATTCCAATACTCAAGGTAACCCGGGGTTCCGCTTCGAAAAACCGCGTCCGGATTTCATCCGCAACCCTCTTCGCGCCGTCTATACCGGCTTCAGTTACAATGAGAAATTCATCCCCTCCCCAGCGTACAAGTAAATCATCCTGCCGTATTAAGGCAGCAGAGGTTCGGGAAAAAGATTTCAGGACATCATCACCTTCCTGATGGCCGTATTTATCATTCACATCCTTGAATTTATCAAGGTCGATAAGAATCAAGCTTACGTCACCTTCCTGCCGGCTTCGACGGTAAAGCATCCGGGGAAGCGCCGCATCCAGGGCCCGGCGGTTTGCTGAGCCTGTAAGAGCATCGGTTATTACCATGGTCTCCAATCTGGAATCATAGCGGTGGATTGTAACAATAATAAGAAAGACAATAAGGATATATGCCGGAAAACCGATCAGCAGGGATTGAGTAATGCGCCGTTGAATCCCGGCTATTGCCTCACCCTCATCATACTCGACAATAACAAACCAATCGATTTCAGGTATATACCGTGACATCAGAACTAAATGTGTCCCTCCGATGCTGTACCCACCCGTATAGGAACCGGTCTTTTCAGCAAGAATCTCATCCGCTATCAATGCCAACCCGTCAATCTTATGAATGTCCACCTGTTCGACACTTTCCAGATCGGAATGAGCTTGAATAACTCCCGAACTGTCAACCAGGAAAATAACTTTACCAAAGAGTTCCTGCTGCTCAGAGAGAAATTCCGAGAATCCTGCCTTT
>JAUUYD010000188.1 GCA_030590585.1 Spirochaeta sp. | reverse complement strand
CGACGTTCTCTCCGACAAGATCCGCGAAATGTGTGATACTGCCATCGAGAATGCAAAGGCTGCCAAGAGGAAGACTGTTCAGAACAAGGATTTCTAATTAATCCTGTTTTCCGGGGTCGGTTTTCCGGCTCCGGAAATTATTTAACTCTGTTGAAAAGAGGCCTGCGCCGCCCCAGTTTTCGATCAAGTCGAGCCTTCTCTTCTTCTGCTTTCTTTTCTTCCCTATCCTGTCTTATTGCTTTTCTTTCTGCTTCTTCATTAAGAGCCTTAATCCACGGTTTGTTATCATGGGGTGTGTCTCCGGATTTTTCTGATGTTGACCTTACCTTAACCCTGACTTTCATCCGGGTTCCCGAACGTGATGCTCCTGTAACGGATGCACCCTTCATCAACGCATTGGTAAGATCCGCCCCATCCAGTATCGTTTCCGAAAGATTGGCACCCATAAGAAGTGCTCCTCTTGCTCGGACATTGGACATCTTCGCGCCTTTAAGGTTGGCTTTTGTAAGGTCGGTATGATTCAACCTGGCGCCGCTTAAATCCGCCCCTTCAAGACTGCAGCCTCTAAGACGCGCATTACTGAGGTTGGCTCTTGTAAGAATGGAACCTGACAAATCCGCATCGGTGAGATCGGCTCCATCAAGCCGGGCTTCAGCCAATGAAATACCCGAAAGATCGGCAGCTGCCAATCTGGCACGGAAAGATGATCCGTTTTTTCGCACAAAACTGTTCCAGGAGTTGATATCGCCCTTACCGACGGCTTCGGTGAGCCGCATCAGATGATAGGGATTTCCCCTGAATGTATTTTTCTCGTCAGACATATTATTTGGTTCCTTGGCGGAGGACCATCTTATGTGATCAGCGTGTTATGGTCTATTCCCATCCGATGGACATTCTGATTCGGGTAAGCTCTACATCGCGTTGGATATCTTCAGGTAATTCCAGCTCGCTCAATCGCTTGAGAATCTTCGTACGCTCCTCATGCTTTTCTGCATCCCGAAACGCGTAGTTGAGAGCGTACAAGGTACGGTAATCTGTTGACGAAAGTCTGAATGATTTCTGAAGCAATTCCAATCCTTCATCATGACGGCCTTCCATACCGTGAAGAATACCGAGGTTTCTTAAGGACGAGGGATTCTCCGGCATGAGATTGAGGGATTTTACCAGATGTTCCCTGGCGTTTTCAAAGTCTCCGGTTCGAAATCTGGCACAGCCCAGAGCTTCCCAGGCATAGGGGTTAAGTTCATCGTTACGAATATAGTGCAGCAGAGCTTTTATTGCCTTCATGTTTTCGCCGGTTTCAGTGTAGGCGATACCAATATCGCAAATGGCTCTGAGATCTTCAGGATCATCGGATATAATCTCGGATAGTATAACTTTTGCTTTCTGGAAAGCGCCTTCACGCATAAGGTGTTCAGCTTGGTCGACAGTCGGCATTCATGCTCCCCCTAAGCCTTTTATCGGCTGAAACATACGCCGACTATACCTGCCGCCGATGGAGGAACGGTGAGGAGTATGTGTCGCAAGGACTCATTTATCATGGAGCGAAGAAGGAAAATCTTGTCCACGTACCAAATCGCCTGATATAATGTCGTTGTTTCCCGGAGGATTCGGATGTTGATTTTAGACCCTGCAATGAAAAACCTGTTGATTGAGACTGTCGGCGGGAGCCTTGTTGCAGATCAGGTTGAAGCATTGGGACAGATGCTCATACCAGACCTGAATATTCATGATTTAAGCGGGAAGCGGCGAAACTTCACTCTATCCCCGAGAATGGCCGCCCAAGTTCTCACAGAGTACCTGATTGAGCGTAAACAGCTGAGTGACTACATCAAACTTTTGATTGAAATGGATGAGGAACTTATACTCGGAAAGGAAATCCGTATTGAGGGACTGGAGTACTTTCTTCAGCAGTTGACAGAAACAGGGCTTATCTACGACTCAAAGAAACGGAAAGTGGTAACTCTCAAGGAAGATTTAAGTAAGCGCCCCGATTGGGGAGCCTTGAAGAACGGCCGGAATTATGACATCACAGTCGCCAGCATGGACATAGTCGGCAGTTCGGACCTGGTTAATAAATTCGGACGTAAAAAAATGGAGAAGTTTTACTCCTTCTTCTGGTCTTCCCTCGGTGAAAGACTCAGTACATACAACGGACGAATCTGGTCCTGGGCAGGTGATGGGGGAATTCTGGCTTTCACGTTCAAGCATCACAGGGTTCGAGCCGCACGTTTTGCCATTGAGATGCAGCGGATTATGCCTCTTATTAACTCACACTCCCGCAACCCGATTGATGACAGCGTTGCAATCCGCATCGGGATGCATAGTGGAAAAGTAGCCTTCATGTCTGATACCGGGAAAATGATTTCCGATGTCATCAACCTTGCGGCTCATCTTGAGAAGAAAGGTACAAAGCCCGGATTTGTCTCCATAACAGAATCCATCTGGAAGCCTTTACCTTCGAAACTGCAGGATCTGTTCGATCCGGTGGGTGATTTTGAAGGTCAGCTTCAACTCTGTTCTCCGGATCGGCTGGATATTATATGACGCGAAAATTATTTCTAATCGGACTGCTGTTCCTTTCAACTCTTGTAACTCTTTCAGCAGCTGACGGAATTTTCCAGATTAATACGGTATTCCAGCACACCAGCTACCCGCTCTTTGGAACTGGCGGTAAAGATATCATCCGTCAATCCTCTGCTGGAATCGGTTTAAAGAGCACCAGAGGCAGCGGATTTCACGGTACGATAGATCTGGCAATTCTCTTCCCGTACAAGCTGGAAGAGAAAACATATCCCGCGGCATCTTTTACAGACCGTACCATTACCGGATTCCCCATCGTTCTGGATTCCGTTCTCGGGATTGGATATATGTTTGATCTTTCTCCCATGGTATTTCTGGTTTCCACAGGTTTCCATGCCGGAGCCATGATGGAAGGCGGGGCTTATCTGATGGCCTTCGGCCTCGGGCTGGACGCCCAGAGTTTTGTGAAGTTAGGCAAGGTTATCACAGCTCAGCTGGGGCTGAAACTTGCCCTGGACTTCTGGGGTATGCAGACCTTCGTACCCGGATCAAACGAGTTTTCCGGATTCCCCTTTACCTTCGGTATGTATACCGGAATCGGACTCAGCTACTGACCCTACAGTCAGTCAGGCAGAACCCTCACCGCACCCTGATCCGCACTGGAGGCTAATAATGCGTATGCCTTTAAGGCGTCGGTAACGGTTCTGTCCCTGGCCGGTTTCCAGGCTTTGCCGCCCTTCGCATCTTCTTCCACCCGCCGCCGTTGAATCTCATCCTCATCCAGCCGGACATCCAGCTTCCTGTTCGGTATGTCAATATCAATAATATCACTGTTCCTCACCAGGCCTATTCCACCTCCGGCAGCGGCTTCGGGTGAAGCATGACCAATGGAAAGTCCGGATGTTCCCCCGGAGAATCGGCCATCGGTTAACAGGGCACAGGCTTTACCGAGTTTCATGGATTTGAGGTAGCTCGTGGGATAAAGCATCTCCTGCATCCCCGGGCCGCCTTTGGGGCCTTCGTAGCGGATAACAACAACATCACCGGCCACTATTTCCCCTTTGAGAATGGCATCCACAGAGGCATCCTGGGAATCGAACACCTTTGCGGGTCCGGAGAACTTGAGAATAGACTCATCGACACCGGCGGTTTTAACCACAGAGCCGTTGAGAGCCAGATTTCCAAAGAGGATGGCCAGTCCGCCGTCGGCGGAATAGGCATTGGATACATTACGGATACAGCCTGTATCCCGATTTGTATCGGATTCCCTGTAGTGCTTGGCCTGCCCGCCCATTTTCAGGCTGCGGGTTCCCCCGGGGGCGGCCAGATACAGCTGTTTTGCCTCATCAGATGGGGATTCTCCGGCGATATCCCATTTATCAAGAGCTTCACCCAGATTGGCGGACTCGATACGGAAAACCGAGTTGTCCAGCAGCTTACCGCGGTTGAGTTCTCCAAGAATCCCGAGTATACCTCCGGCCCGATGAACATCTTCAAGGTGATATTGGGAACTCGGTGCCACTTTGCAGATGCAGGGCACCTTCCGGCTGAGAGTGTCGATATCGTTCAGGGTGAAATCAATCTCTCCGGATCGGGCAATGGCCAGAATGTGGAGAATCGTATTTGTCGATCCCCCCATGGCGATATCCAATGCCATGGCATTCTCAAAAGCCGCTTTAGTGGCGATGTTTCGGGGGAGAACCGAATCATCCTCATTAGTATAGTATCTGTCGGCCAGAGATACGATAAGGTCGGCGGCTTTATCAAAGAGATTTGTCCGTTCAATATGGGTTGCAAGAACTGTTCCGTTACCCGGCAGTCCCAGCCCCAGTGCCTCAACAAGACAGTTCATGGAATTGGCCGTGAACATACCGCTGCAGGAACCGCAGGTGGGACATGCCGCATTTTCCACCCGGATCAATTCGTCTTCATCAACCGAATCGTCAGCTGCCATCACCATGGCATCGACAAGATCGAGGCTTTTCTCATCAATCTTGCCGGCTTCCATCGGACCACCGGAAACAAACACCGTCGGAATATTCAGCCTCATGGCGGCCATGAGCATACCCGGGGTAATCTTGTCGCAATTGGAGATGCAGACAAGAGCGTCGGCACAGTGGGCATTCACCATGTACTCCACGCTGTCGGCAATAATTTCCCGGGATGGCAGGGAGTAAAGCATTCCGCCATGACCCATGGCGATTCCATCATCTATGGCGATTGTGTTGAACTCGGCGGCAAAACAACCGGATTTTTCAATCCTTTTTTTTACACGCTGACCCACGTCGTGGAGATGAACATGTCCGGGTACAAATTGAGTGAATGAATTGGCAATGGCAATAACAGGTTTTGACATCTGGGCATCAGTCATCCCGTTGGCCTTCCATAGGGATCGTGCTCCGGCCATAAGCCTTCCGTGTCTGCTGGTTGCGCTGCGTAATGTATTTGCCATATTTAAACTCCCTGGCCCGGTAATTTCCGGTTCGGCCAGTATAGCGTTATCCCGATGTTCTTTTCCAGATCATTCGGCTGTTGGGTAAGTCCTGAAACTCAATCCCGGTAATCAAAAGTCATCGTAAAACCGCCGGCCTTGTAGATAATCATCTGAGCGATGAATTCCATTTTGATTTGATTAACCCGCCACAAACCGGCAGGCCCCGAATCTCCGTTCATGCTGTATTTGAAGCTCTTGACTGCATCCGGCCCTTCCACCATTGAGCTGGTTAATCTGAGGGGCATCCCCGATTCAATCTCGATAAATACAGTTCCTTCTTCCACTATTGGTTTCGGTTTTCCCGGGCCCATCGACCATTCGTCTTCAAGGCGAAAATTATAGATTCGGCATTCCCGTCCATCAATAATTGCAGTAACATTCCTCGGCGTCAGAGACAATCTCTCAGCTTTATCAGGATTGAATATCTGGTGTACATAATTATCCCTG
>JAUUYD010000500.1 GCA_030590585.1 Spirochaeta sp. | reverse complement strand
GCCTGACCGGCAGATTCCACCCCTTCGACAACGACATAACGCTGACGATCTTTGATGAGGTCAATTATATGACCCAGAAAATTCCGGTCATTTTCATCATTCTCTATACCATCGATAAAAGCCTTATCAATTTTCAGAACAGAAGCCGGGATATCCTTGAGATAACGCAGGGATGACTCTCCGGTTCCAAAATCATCAATGTATATGCTGAAACCCCGGCTGCGGAGTTCCCGCATCCGTTTAAGTGTCACATCGGCATTGTTCATTCCATCAGATTCGGTAATTTCCAGCTTCAGTCTATCCTTATCCACTCCGCCTGCTTGAGTAAGAGCAGTTTCAAGTATTCTTATCAGGCCGGGCTCTTCAAACATTCCGGCAGTAAGATTGATGGAAATATAGATTCCATATGCTTTCCAGTGAGACAGATAACGTGCTGCGGAAAAGATTACCTGCTTCTCCATTTCCAGGCTCAATCCCGTCTCTTCGGCCAGATGGAGGAACCTCCCCGGGGGAAGCAGTCCCAACTCAGGATGACGCCAACGCAGCAGTGCCTCGGCACCATGGATATTTCCGGAAGTATCAACAATGGGCTGAAAGTGGAGTTCAAGCTGATCCTCATACAAAGCCTTACGAAGCTGTGCAACCAGACGCAGTTTTTCTATAGACCTCGCATGAAGATCACCATCATAGAACTGATACGAGACTCCCCGATCCCGGGCTGATGCCAGTGCCGCTTCAGCATGGGATATCAGCGTATCACAATCACCGGCATCCCTGGGGTATATCGCAATACCCAAACGACAGATGGGCCGTATTTCATACAACCCTTTGGGATAGGGTGTGGATACCGTCGCCAGTAAACCTTCGGCCAGAGATGCCGCATCCTCAGGTCTTTCAAGACTTGTTACCAGAGCCGCAAGCTCATCAGATTCGCATCGGAAAACAGAATCCCCTTCTTCCAGCTTTTCCTTGATTCTCAGACCTGTATTCTCAACAACATGTGTGGCAATGTCCGATCCATGCTGCCGGCGGATCTCAGAAAGATTCTCCACACTCAGTATAAAAAGGGCCATCGGCACCGAATCAACGTCGGTTTCCGCTTTCTGGATTTCCCTTTCAATAATAATATTCAGCGATCTGCGGTTAAAAAGACCGGTCGCCGGATCTCTGAACTCGTAAGCCATTAACTTGGTTTCCAGCTCACCAAGACGGCTGATATCATGAGAGATTACAAGGGCATGAGTAACCGGTCCGTCTTTTACCTCACGGTAAGGAAAAAACCTCACCTCTACATATTTTACAATATCACCAAAGGGAAATTCATCAATAAAATGAACTTCCTCGCCCTCCAGGCAGCGCCGCATGGGTATCTCGATGGCCCCTTCAAACCGCGCTTTCCCCCAAACCTCTTCAACGGTATGCCCTTCAATTTCATCTTTTGTCTTATTCAAAGCCCGGATATAGGCCTTGTTTACAAAGACATACCGGAAGTCAGCATCAATAAGTGTGATGTAATCCCGTGACACCTGGACGATAGAACGATATGGACTGTTCATTATAAACATTATACCTTCACTAAAACCCTGACGTCCAACCACTTCTCCCATCCCTCATGAAACGCTATGCTCTTATGATGTTAACCCGCCCGCTCATACTCATTTCCAACGATGACGGCATAGATTCTCCCGGCCTTCATGCTGCCGCTGAAGCTCTTATGCCTATAGCCGATCTGATTATTGCCGCTCCCGCCGATCAGCAGACTGCCTCGGGTCGATCACTCAGAGCTTCTCCGGAAGCTGTTTTCGAATCCCGTATCATTGATATTAACGGAATGGATATTGAAGGGTGGTGCCTGAACGCTTCTCCGGCCACAACCGTCCGCCACGCCCTCCAATGCCTGTGTCAGAAGAGGAAACCGGATATGGTTGTTTCAGGAATCAATTTCGGAGAGAATATCGGCACAAATGTTACCGCATCCGGTACCGTTGGAGCCGCAATACAATCCGCCGTATGGGACTACAAATCACTGGCCGTTTCCCTGGAAGTCCCTCAGGCTTTTCATTACGAACACGGAGAGGTTGACTGGACACAGGCTATCCTTATACTCCGAAAAGCCACCGAAAAGTTCCTGGTATCAGATTGGCCGGCTGATGTCCATATTATGAAAATTGATATTCCTGATTCTGCCGACCTCAACACCCCATGGAAGGTATGCAGACAGTCAAGGGAACCCGGATGGTGGGGTTTTGTCCCGGATGCATCCCCCCGGTCTACAGCCGGATCAACAATCGGGAAGCGTGGTCCAAGGCCCGGTGAATCATGGGATGAAGATGATGATATGGCTGTTCTTCTGGGGAAAAGAGAAGTCACCATTACTCCACTGAGCATCGACATGAGTTCGAGGATTGCTCTGGACGAAGTGGGGAAATTGTTCGGTTAACGAGAGTTAATATATAATTTTCTAAACATGGTCATTCAAGCGCCGCAACATCGTGTTGCGGCGAATAGGGTGAAATTAAGGAAACACCATTTAATTAATATAATGTATAATGTTACTCGAAGAGAGGACTTATATGGCATCAAAGCGAAAGAGTTTTATCGGTCTACCAATTAAAGATTTATATCAAATTTT
>JAUUYD010000020.1 GCA_030590585.1 Spirochaeta sp. | reverse complement strand
TAAGAACCTGAGAGTCAAAAGAACGGCCGTTGTAGGAAACCTGAGGTAAATTGTCACTGACAAGTTCCGCGTAGCGTTCCAGAAGAGCCGGCTCCCCGGGATAGTCTTCTAAAAACAGCTGGGTGATTACAAACTCCCCTGCCTTCTGCTCCCCGAGGCCGATGAGAAAAGCTATGTTGCCGGCGCCTCCCGAGAGACCGGTTGTCTCAAGGTCGTAGAAAACAAGTGATTCCGCCGGAATTGTTTCGGGTAGAACAAAAGGATTATGAAACTCATCGGGAAGCAGCGCCGGGGTAACAATCCGACGCTCCCACACCCCGTCTGCCAGCTTTTTCCAACCGGATTCAGGCGGGCACGGCAGCCCTGTTCGCGCTGAAAGCCCTGAACGCGGGGCAGTATGCGTTTTCTTCCCGGCCTGGCGTAATCGGACCAGCCGCTGGGAGAGGCTGCTCATGAATCTCTGATCCAGGCCTCAAGGAACAAACGGGTGGCATCCTTGGGATTGCCCGACAGGAGGTCACGTTCATCCTTGGCACCTACACATGAAGGACAGCCCTCTTCACAGGAGCAGGCCACAATCAGATCCAGTGCGGCATTAAGTAAAGTGCTGAGCCTGTCGGTCAGAGATTCGGCCAGGCCGATACCCCCGGGAAACTTATCGTAGACATAAATCCCGCTGACCCCGTGATGAGGATCCTGTATACGACCGGCCACACCCAGATCACCAGGCCTGCAGAGCAGAAACACCGGCGCAACCACCCGTATCAGCGTGGCGGTACGGCTCACCACCGGAGCTTTCATCGCCTCGGAAACCCCTTCTAGAGCCTCAGCCGAGGCAGAACCCGGAACAAAAGCCAGAAACACACCCCGTGTGTGCATTTCATCTTCCGGCAGGTGAATATCTCCATATCCGATATTCTCATGGGTTCCAAAACGGATTTTCTTGTACTTGGCCACCTCGCTGCGAACCAGCAGGTCGCCCAGACGTTCCTCCAGTCCCGCGGCAGTCCGTCTGCGATCTTCATCCAGTACCTTGATGTCGCTCTTCACCAGGGCGTCTGTGTAGTAATTCACCTCTGAGCTTTCAACATAGGCATGGTGATTTTCCAGATCAAGCTTCTTCACCTGGTACTGTTCACCCCGGTGGAGATAGATGGCCTCATCATGGAGCATCTCCCTTGCCGAATGGCTGTCCATCTCGCCTATCACAATGTTCCGGCCTTTGGTCTGATCCACTATGACAACGTTCTCTTCCCCGCCTCCCCGCATGGACACCCGTTCCGAAGGATAGGATCTGTCAGACCAGAACCAGCGCCCTGAGGTATGCCTGAGTACGCCTTCTTCCTCAAGATATGCCAACATGTCAGTCGGATCACCGCCGAAATCTTCCCCGTCTTCAAAGGGCAGCTCGAACGCGGCGCATTTGAGATGATCCGAGAGAATGTAGAGGTTGGAAGGATCGATAAATGCCGACTCGGGGGACTGGGAAAGAAAATAATTCGGATGACGTACCAGATATTGGTCGGTTGGACTCGAAGAACCCACCATAATGGCTACCGAGGCCTCACCCGAGCGGCCGGCCCGCCCGGCCCTCTGCCATGCCGAGGCTACTGAGGATGGAAGACCGGCGAGTACCGCGGCATCCAGCCCGCCGATATCTATTCCCAACTCCAGGGCATTGGTGGAAACAACCCCCTGAATGGATCCGTCTCTGAGCCCCTTTTCCACAGCCCTTCTCTCGTTGGGCAGATAACCGCCTCTGTAGGATTCAACACGAATTCTGTGATTCTCGTTGAAAATATTTGCAAGGCTTTCGTTGATGTAACCCGATACAAGCTCGGCATGAATACGGCTCCGGGTGAATACTATGGTTTTCACTCCGGCCTTGAGCAGCCTGAGTGCCAACCGGCGGGATTCGAGAACAACCCCCCGGCGTATCCCCTGTACCCGGTCCACCAGCGGCGGGTTGTACAGTATGAGATGCTTTTCCCCGGCAGGCGCACCGTTGCCGTCTACAAGTTCAAAGCTGCGGCCGATGAGCATTTCAGCCAGCTCACCGGGGTTGCCGATGGTGGCACTGGCGGCAATTACCACGGGATTCGCACCGTAGAACCGGCAAACCCTGATAAGCCGGCGCATGAGATTTGCCATATGAGATCCGAAAACACCGGTGTAGGTATGAAGTTCATCAAGAACGATGTATTTCAGATTCGCAAAGAACTCTATCCACTTGGTATGATTGGGGAGTACTCCGGTATGCAGCATGTCGGGATTTGTGATGATGATGCGTCCCCCCTGACGGGCCGCCATTCGAATCGAGGAAGGCGTATCTCCGTCAAAGGTGTAGATGGGAATATTAATATCGGCATTCAGAGTGAGATTGTTCAGAGAGGCCTGCTGATCCTGGCTGAGGGCCGTGGTGGGGAAAAGATAAAGGGCTCTGGATGCGGGGTCTTCCAGCAGTGTCTGAATCACCGGAAGGTTGTAACAGAGGGTTTTCCCCGATGCTGTTGGAGTTACCACAACTGTATCCTTTCCGGAACGAATGTGATGCCAGCTTTCCGCCTGATGGGAATAGAGCTGTTTCACCCCTGCAGATGCAAGGGCGGCAGCAAGTAACGGTGAGATATCCCGGGGCAGCTTGGTAAATTGACCCTCACGGGGGGGGATAACAAGCCATTCTGTGACGTTTTCATTGAAAGACAGATCTTTTTTTAATTCTTCGAGTAGTTCATGCAGAGCCATAGCTTATTATGTAAGGTGTATCGGGGGTGGCGCAATCGCCTCGCCGACTTTAGGATTAGAAGAGGGAGATTAAATCATGAAAGATGTACTGACTATTATCCTTGGCGGCGGTAAAGGAACAAGATTGTATCCGCTGACAAAAGACAGAGCCAAACCCGCGTGTCCCTTCGGCGGCAAATACAGATTGGTTGACATCCCCATCAGCAACAGCATCAACTCAGACTTCCGCCGCATTTATGTGCTGACCCAGTTCAACTCAGCCAGTCTCCATCTCCATATTGGCCGAACTTATAATTTTGACCCCTTCAGCCAGGACTTCTGCGAAATTCTTGCTGCTGAACAAACCTTCCAGAATGATGACTGGTATGGGGGAACCGCGGATGCGGTAAGAAAGAATCTTGAACATTTCAGGGTTCAAAACCCCAGCCACTACATTATCCTCTCCGGGGATCAGCTTTACAGAATGGATCTCAAAGCCTATATGCAGCAGCATCTGGATTCAGGGGCTCAAGTTACCATCGCAGCCACTCCTGTTACCCGTTCCGATGCAGACGAACTGGGGATACTCAGGGCTGACGATGAGAACCGGATTGATGCCTTCCTGGAGAAGCCCGGGCCGGATAAAAGTATTGATGAATATAAAATCCCGGAAAAAAATCTGACCGAAGATGACCGCAGGACAGGCCGTGAGTACCTGGCATCCATGGGTATCTATATTTTCGATGCCGATATTATGGAACGATTCCTGGATACGGATTACAAGGATTTTGGTAAAGAAATCATTCCCGAAGCCATTGGGAAGGTTGATGTCAGATCATATTTCTACCGCGGTTACTGGGAGGATATTGGTACCATACGCAGTTTTTATGAAGCGAATCTTGACCTTGGATCACCTGTCCCGAAATTCAATCTCTACGACCAGGACAATCCCCTTTTCACCCATAGACGGGATCTTCCCCCGACAAAAATCAACTCAAGCACGCTGAAAGGCAGCATCGCATCGGAAGGATCCATTATCACAGATGCCTATATCACCCGCAGCCTCATCGGTATCAGAACCATTATTGAGTCCGGCGCGACATTGGACGGGGTGTATACCATGGGTGCGGATTTTTATGAAACCGAAGCCGAGAAAAAAGCCAATGCCGCAAACCACATTCCGAATTACGGCATAGGCGAGGGTACAATGATACGGGGAGCCATCATCGACAAGAATGCACGAATTGGAAAAGGCTGCAGAATCGGAGTGGATAAGAAAGAGCGGAAAGACGGAGATTTTGACGGATATATGATTCGGGAAGGCGTCATTATAATACTTAAACGGGCCGTCATTCCTGATGGAACCTCCATATAGGCAGATGATAAATGCGGGATAACTGGAGTATTCACCGTGAAATTCGCGGTGAAGAGGTGAATTATACACTAAAGTGGTCACCCTGGGGGTCGATGGACCGCTGGGTAATCAACCGCCTGGTACCATCAGTGGCCGGTTTGTTCCAGCTCTGGGTTATGGAGGGGCGCGGGCTGGTTTTGATAACTACCGAACCTGCTTATTACGGTGGATTAAGAAACAGCCTTCGGGAAATAATTGATGATCTGGCTCCCTCGGGAGAGAGACTCAGAAAGCTGATCAATGAAAGGGAATGCTGGTTCCGATTCAGTCTCTCACCAATCAGAGAACAGCTGCAGGACCTTAAAGCCTGGTTCAACCTGGGTGATGATGCCGTAGATGAGGAAAACAGAGAAATCCTGGTGCACGAAATCGAAGAGTTCAGAAAATTTCCGCCGCCGCCGCCGGATGTAAAATTCATTACGAGGGAAAGAATGAAAGACTCGGACTTCGGGCCGCCTATGCCTTCTCCTGAAGAATGACTTCTGCGGCAATCCAGTCCGATTCAACCAGTGACAAGCCGGGCAGTTTATCGATTTTTATCCATTGAAAGGCATCATGTTCCCGAAGTGCCGGTTTTGACTCTATTGACGGTAATATCACATTGAAAGCAATCAAGGTAAACGGCTGACCTTTATGCTGAAATCCACCTCGGGCAATCTCATTTCCAACGGTAATTTCAAGTCCGGTTTCTTCATCCCATTCACGGCACAGAGCCTCTTCAGGGCGTTCACCTTCCTCGGTTTTACCACCGGGGAATTCCCAAAGGCCCCCGACACTTCCCCCGGGAAGACGGCGCATCACCAGAACGGTATCACCCCTGCGGGCAACACCGGCAACTGAGATGTTTTCTCTCATTAAAGAAGTGGCAATCTGGGCAGTATGGCGTGGAGAATCCCGATGATAACCGAGGCGATACCTACGACTGTGAGATACGGACCGGAAAACTTCTCAACCTTTCCGGCCAGTTCCGCGGTCTTGCTGACCTCTTCACTCTTGCGCGAATTGATATATTCCGCGATAAGAAGAACCCCGGTAACAATTCCTGCCAGGCTGGGAAGAAGATCCCCCAATACTGCAATATCACCCGTATAGGAAGGAAAAAGATTGATGATACCAACCAGAATACTTAGCGCCCCGAGGACGATTCGATACACAGTATTCCCCATGAAATCGGTATATTCTGAGAATCGCTCAAATCGGTCACTCAGGAAGCCGGTAGCCAGCGCCAGTCCTGCAAGAATAGTTGTAAGTACGGTTAACAGGTACAATTGGAACACAGCTTTCCTCCTTATCTTACAAAGTTAACTTACCGTTCATTCATCGTCAATCTGAATTGTCAAGATTTCGTTTCCGGCAATGATTTCACAGCTGAATATCCCATCCCTGTCAATCAGATAGATAAATTCTCTTGATTTACCGGATATTGGAGGTATATCAAACTCTTCGTGGAGCAGAAAACCATCTTCATCAAATATTTTCCAGCCAAGCTTATCCCCGGCAGTAATATATGTATCTGTTCCGCGGCTAAGGGTGATTCTCAAGATGAGAACAAGACTGCCGTCACTTCTCCGCTCATCCAGGCGAACTTTATATGGTCCCGCATCGATACGGCTGTCCATTTGCAGAACCCAGGGAATGAGCACACCCATCATTACCAGGAGCAGCAGCAGATCAATGAGGGTTAATTTCCGTAAGCGTTTGAGCACAGCCCCGCTATCTTCGGCAGAGCTGTGCCGTGATGACCACCAGGATGATCGTTTTCGTTCTTCCCTGTTGTAGTCCTGAGGATTGATATTCATTCCCCTATGAGTTTGTCCACCCGCCACCAGGCTACTGAAGCCTTTTGTGTTCCAAAGAATATACCGGTAAGAAGGCCGTTATTCTGCATCCGGAAATGGCGGTAAACCGTTGCCGTCCCATCTACATTGAGACGCCGGTTCTGTATAATTCGTCCCTTGGTGTCAATTAATATCATTCTGTAGAGATCCGGTCCCTCAGGGGACAACATCATGTGACTGCCGTCAATTGTCGTGCCCAGATATTCAGGCGGGATGGAGAGGATTCCTGACTCGGCGTCTCCTTCATTGTAAGTTAAAATAATAGGTTCATCATATTCCAGAGTGGATAGATTAAGGGTATAAAGACGCGGATCCGGGGTATCATTCTGTTTCCCGGCGGGATAGACATCAAGTCGTATGTGAAGAAGGAGCTCCACCGGATCCGGACGAACCGAGTAAACCGCCGCTTTACCTCCATCATCAATTCCCGGAAGCTGATCCTCCCGGATTCTTACGGTGGCGATCGGATGGCCCTCATTATTGAACCAGTAACTCATCCATGCCCCCGGTACCCTGCTGGTAACAACAATACCGCCATCCACCCGTACATCTATCGATGAAATATACGGAAATGGTGAGCCGCCAAAACCCTCACGACCCAGATGACCCAGATAATCACCTTCCTGATTGAATCTGAGAACGACTCTATCGTAAACGGCACCGAATTCCTTATCCTCAACCTGACGTTCCTGATCTACACCGTCATCAACAAGAAATCCGCCGTCATACGCGGCAATTGCTTTCGGTGTGCGGAACGGCCAGGCGGCCACAGTACTGTTGGTCTCACCATTCTCATTAGCCGCAGGAGCCGGATTCCTCACAGGGTCATATACAAAGGTCAGAAGGTCACCATAGGAATTAAACACCATAACTTTTCCGGCACCGCCGCCTGAAATAAAAACCAGACCATCCCTTGTCTGTATATCCGCAGTTCCGGCCATCCGAAAGCCTTCTCTATAGAACCAATCAAGCTCTTCAGGCAGAGTTCCTAATGAAATAGTGAATAAATCATGACGTTTGAGTCCTGCCCTGCCCCCCTTCCCGCATGAAGTGAGAAGAATGATAACGGCAAGGCTGATCAGAAGGCCGATTAGCTTTAAAAACCTCTGTCGTCCAGGCAATATGTGAATCCTTCCAGTTAAAGGTGTAATCTGGATTCGATCCTACCGGGGTGTTACCCACACTGTCAACTTGACTGCTTATCCGGCCCGGCAGTATCTTGGCAACCATGAGTAAAGGTCTTCTCTCCGCCGTTTTCGGCACAAAACATGAACGCGATCTCAAAAACTTGATGCCCATATTGCACACTGTCAACGCTCTCGAGGCATGGGCGCTGTCCCTGTCCGATCTTGACTTTCCCGAACAAACAGAGATTTTGAAAAAACGCCTGAGCCAGGGTGAAACCCCGGATGACATTTTACCTGAGGCTTTCGCCCTCTCCCGGGAAGCTGCCCGGCGCACTCTGGGGGAAAGACCCTATGATGTACAGATTCTCGGAGCGATTGTCCTGCATCAGGGTAAAATCACCGAAATGAAAACCGGTGAGGGAAAAACCCTTGCAAGTATTTCGGCTGCATACCTGAACAGCCTTGAGGGGCTGGGAGTTCATATTGTCACAGTAAACGATTATCTGGCCGAACGGGATGCAAACTGGATGAAACCGGTTTACAACCTTTTAGGCGTCAGTGTCGGATCGATTCTATCCAATATGGACCCGGAACAGCGGCAGAAAGAATACGCCAGAGACATCACATATGGAACCAATAATGCGTTTGGTTTTGACTACCTCCGGGACAATATGAAATGGGATAATGACCGCAAAGCCCAAAAGCATCATCACTATGCCATTATCGATGAAATTGACTCTATCCTCATCGACGAAGCCAGAACCCCGCTTATTATTTCCGGACCTGTGGATGAAGATGTCGGGAAATATATACTTTCCGACAAATTGGTTAGAAAACTCAAAGAATGTGAGAAAGACCCGGATACCGGGGATTATCCTCCAGACGATCCTCTGTCCGGTACCCAGGCTGTAGGTGACTACAAAATGGAAGAAAAAAGCAAGCGGATAATGTTTACAAATGAGGGTATGAACAGCATCGAAAGGATTCTGCAGAAAGAGGGCATAATTCGGGATGGAAGCCTCTTTGATGAAGAAAATTTCGAATATATACACTATTTCACCCAGGCCCTGAAGGCACGTCGGCTCTTCGGCCTTGATAAGGATTATGTAGTACAGGAAGGTCAGGTTCAGATTGTTGATGAATTTACCGGACGTATACTCCATGGACGGCGCTACTCCGACGGCCTTCATCAGGCCATAGAAGCCAAAGAGAATATGAAGCCGGCCCGTAAGAGCCGAACCCTGGCGACAATCACCTTTCAGAATTATTTCCGAATGTACGACAAGCTCTCAGGCATGACCGGAACAGCTGCTACTGAAGCCAGGGAGTTCGGGAAAATCTACAATCTTGATGTCGTTGTAATACCCACCAACAGACCGGTAAACCGAACTGATGATGATGACATCATTTTCCTGAATGAAGACTACAAGTTCGACGCCATCTGCGATGAGATAGCCGAAGCACACAAAAAGGGTCAACCGGTGCTTGTTGGTACAGTCAGTGTCGAAAAATCGGAAAAATTGGCAAAGTTCCTCACTAAAAGGGCTGTCAGATACGAGATACTCAACGCCAAGAACCACCACAGGGAAGCACTCATCATCGCCGAGGCCGGCGCCAGTGGGTCGATTACCATCGCGACCAATATGGCCGGACGCGGAACCGATATCAAACTTGGAGGAAATCCGGATTTCCGGGCCAGAAGACGCTGTTCCGAGGAAACCACAGAAGAGGAATACAAAGCCATATTCGCCGAAGAATACAGTAAATGGCTGACACAGAACCGGGATGTGATAAAAGCCGGAGGCCTCTACGTTCTCGGCACTGAACGTCATGAATCCAGACGCATTGATAATCAGCTTCGGGGACGTTCAGGCCGTCAGGGCGACCCGGGATATTCAAGATTCTACATATCCCTGGAGGATGATCTGATGCGCCTCTTCGGAGGAGAGAAATTCCGCTCAACCATGTCCCGGCTGGGTATGGCCGGAGGAGAACCCCTGTATCATCCCCTCATCAATAAATCCCTGGAGCGGGCTCAGAAAAAGGTTGAAGAGAGAAACTACGACATCAGAAAGCACCTTCTTGAATATGATGATGTAGTGAGCAAACAGCGTACTGCTATATATGCCATACGTAACGAAGTTCTGGGCGGCGGAGATTTAAACTATAAAATCATTGAAACCGGAAATCAGATTCTTGATGTTCTGCTGGAGGACTATCAAAACGAGAGAAGAACCGAACCTGAAGCCGCTCTGAAGCGGCTTGGAGAACGATTACTGCAGAATTTCAACTATCAGGGATCCCCTGAGGGCGAATTTTCCGTTGACACAACACCGGATGCTGCCAGAGAAATACTGGAAAAATATCTTAAATCTGATCTGGATGAAAAGATTCTGCTGGCCGGTAAAGATCAGATGGAAATGTTCATCCGCTACGAATACCTTCGGCAGGTGGATCAACGCTGGCAGGAGCATCTGGAAGAACTTACAGCTCTGGGAGAGGCTGTCCGATTGAGAAGTTACGCTCAAAAAAACCCCCTGGTCGAATACAAGAACGAAGGTTTTGAATTATTTGAAGGCATGCTGGATGACCTGCGTGTGGACATTGCCAGGAAGGTATTCAAGGTGCGAATCCGCCGCAGGGAAGGCAGGACAGCGGGTGAGTCCATCGGGATTCAAGCCTCCCACTCTTCCAAGACATCCATGAGACCCGGAACAGGGGAGCGCAGAGAGGCCAGTCCGGATAAAATTCAGGTTAAACGAACAGCCCCGAAAGTCGGCAGGAACGATCCATGTCCCTGCGGCAGTGGTAAGAAGTACAAAAACTGCTGCGGTGCTTAATTAAGATAATCCAGAGGATCAACTGAATCGCCGTCCCTGATCAGGGCAAAATAGAGCCTTGGACTGCGGGCTGTACCCGAACTGCCTGCAAGGCCCAGTGCGGTACCGCTTTCCAGTTCATCCCCGGGGGCCACATCAACCCTGCTCAAATGACTGTAGAAGCTTTTCCATCCGCCTGAATGCGACATGATGACGTAGAGACCATAGGATGAATGATGACCTGTGAGTATCACATTACCATTCCGGGAAGCCTTCACAGCAGTCCCTTCTGCGACAGATAACTCGATGCCTTCGGATACATATCCTATTCCTGTCAGTGTATCCACACTCTCTCCAAAGGCCGTAAGAATCCTGCCGTTAACAGGATAAAGAAATACATCCCTTGAAAAAGAAACGGGAGTATCATGTTGAAAGGATCCGCCGGAAACAAAATAATCCCCGCTTCGGGGCAGCTGTTGAACCATAGTGGTGTTCGTATTATATCGGGCCGCAATATCCCCGGGGCTTTCTCCGGGACCTGCGCTTATTCTCCTCCCGTCAATGTAGGGAATCATCAGAATTACACCATTTCTGATATCATCCGCATCCTTCAGTTCATTTACACTTATCAGTGTTGACGGTGTTAAACCGTACTTATACGAGATGCGGGAGAGGGTTTCTCCGCGACTGACACGATGTCTTGTAAATACCAGTTTCGAAACTGATTCGGGGCGTAGTCCATTTTCAATCGAAGCTTTCAGTACCCTTGCAACAGGTTCCATATCCTCGGGAAAAGGTGCTGATTCCACCGGCCCGGCCATCAGTATCAGATTATCAAGGAATCCTGATCCGATGAGAGCCATCAATAACAGAGCTGCTGCAAAAGCGGGGAATATTTTAATTCCGTTCAAAATTTCACGCTGTGAATTCCGGGGGGAAGCCTGTCGTTTTATTTTCAACACCGCAGCGGAATATGGAGGCGGAATTCGGTCTGATATGCTTAAGTCCGTAAAACTTCTGGGTTTTATTCCCATTGATAGAGGCTTAAAATCCGATCTTTCATATATTGTGGATGCCGGCAACGGATTCCTCCCTTCCATTCATATCGACAAAACCCACCCCTCGTATTACCATTTGCCCAAGATGCTGAATATAAGGCCGACAATTATCATCCTCATCCTGACGATAATAATGCTCTTTATATTCAGCCAGTTCATGCTGATCAGGGTTCAGGAAGATTCCATGAACCCGACACTTTTCGATGGTCAGTGGGTAATTGTACTTCGAGGAAGCCGTCGGATCCGTCCGGGGGATATTGCTGTATATATCAATCCTCTTGATCATGAACTTGTTGTGAAAAGATACATTTTAAGCAGTGATTCCAACCCCGTTATCGATCATGGATGGCTTGTAACGTCCTGGGGCCGCTGGTACCTCAGCGAAGAGCAATGGAATCGTATGGATAACGAGAGAAGTCTCCCGAAAGGTTTGTTTTTTATGGTAGGAGACAATCAGTTCCAGTCTTTTGACAGCCGGAATTATGGATTTATTCCCAGGGAAAGCCTGGTGGGGCGTGTCGTCTTACGGCGGAAACATGACTGAACGCCCCGCGGCCATCAGGATGCGCATCCTGATGGCTCTTTCCATTACAGCGGCATTGCTGATTGCCGCCCGGTTCGCCTTCATCATGCTCTCTCCAAATAGGACTGAATCCGCAGTCGCCCGGGCTCCGGCCATGGCTGAACGGGGATCCATAGTGGATAGAGAAGGCCGAATTATAGCACTTCAAACCCGTCTGTGGTCGGTAACAGCCTGGAAACCGGAAATCATCGATCCGGTGGAAACCGGAATACTCCTCGGGCCCATTCTCGATATGGATTCAAACAGTATTTCCCGAATGTTATCCGTAAAAAGCTCATCACAGTTTCTTTTCATCAAACGGCAAACAACACCTACCCAATCGGATGAGATTAGAACACTGATGGATGAAGGCCTGCTGCCCGGTATCGGATTGCAGGAGGAACTTGGCCGCCACTATCCCATGAAAGAACTGGCGGCTCCCCTTATTGGACATGTCGGAACAGATAATATCGGCCTGGACGGGATTGAATATGCATTTAACAGAGTACTGGCCCCGGGGAGCGTAACCTCGGAACTCGACCGGATATACGGACACAGCGTTCATCTCACCCTTGATATGAATACCCAGTACCTTGTAGAGAGAATTGCAGATAAGGCATGGGCGGAACATCTCCCGGATTCCATGATGATTCTGGTAATGAACGCAAAGACCGCGGAAATACTCTCATGGGTTTCACTCCCGTCCTACGACCCGAATACCTTTACCAAATCCACCTGGAATGAACGAATCAATCGACCGCTGACCATCGCATATGAACCCGGTTCGGTATTCAAGGTATTCACATGGTCCGCATTTATGGAAAAAGGCGGTATCGGTATTGACGATATATTTGATACCAGAGGCGGTTACGAACCAGATTTATTTGTAAAGTACAAGATTCCGCCGATTACCGATTTGGGAAATTACGGGATACTTGATGTTACCGGAGCACTGATTCACTCCAGTAACGTTGCTGTTGCCATTGCTTCGGAGTCTGTTTCTGTTGCTGACTTTTATAAAATTCTGAAGAATTTCGGTTTCGGCAGTGCCACCGGTCTGCCCCTGCCGGGAGAATCACACGGTATTCTGAATCCAATTTCAAGCTGGTCTGCGCGAAGTAAACCCACCATAGCTATCGGTCAGGAGGTAGGTGTTTCAGCCATTCAGATTATTACCGCAGCTACCACCCTGGCCAATGGCGGAGTACTGCTCCAACCCCGCATTGTTGATAAAGTCATTGCTGCCGATGGTACGCTTGTAAAGGAATATCCCAGAACCCCGGTTAGAGAGGTTTTATCGCCAAGAACAGCAAAAACAATACTGGAACTGATGGAGAAGACTGTAGCGTCTCCCGGCGGAACATCCCGAAGGGCCGCAGTATCAGGTTTACGGATTTCGGCAAAATCAGGTACGGCTCAGATAACAGATCCGGAAACAGGCCGTTACAGTACTGAGCGCTTCATGAGTTCTGTACTGGCCCTCTTCCCTACTGAAAATCCGGAATTGATTGTCTATGTTGTACTGGAGAACCCCCGTGGAGCGAGTATCTACGGTGCCCAGACCGCCGCTCCCATGGTAAAGGATATTGCCGAAACCCTGGCACCGCTGTACGGGATTCCCATAGCCGGCAATACGGTGATGGAACATTCAGGCAAGGTGAGAATCGAGAATCCCGAACCCATGCCGCTGGGTGAGAATCTTCACGATCTCACCGGGTATTCAAAACGCATGCTTCTGCCGTACCTCCACCGTGAAGATATCAGCTGGACCATTGACG
>JAUUYD010000016.1 GCA_030590585.1 Spirochaeta sp. | reverse complement strand
GATGCTGTAATCCGTTATATGCCTTCTCCTCCGGATATTGAAAACAAGGCCCTGGATCTGGATAACGATGAGGAAGAAGTAATTCTTCCTTCAGATCCGACCAAACCGCCTGTGGCCCTGGCATTCAAGTTGGAAGACGGCCAGTATGGCCAGCTGACTTATATTCGTATTTACCAGGGAACCATCAGAAAGGGAGCCGATCTCTTTAACGTTCGTAATAAACGGAAGTTCAAGGTGGGACGACTGGTCCGTATGCATGCCAACAACATGGAAGATATCTCTGAAGCGGGAACCGGCGACATTGTCGCTCTGTTCGGGATTGATTGTGCTTCGGGAGATACTTTCTGCGGCGGCGATTTGAACCTGTCCATGACATCCATGTATGTTCCGAATCCGGTTATTTCTCTCTCGATTCAGCCGAAAGATAAAGCCGCATCGGACAAGATGGCCAAAGCCCTTAACCGCTTTACCAAAGAAGATCCCACCTTCCGCACCTATGTGGATCCGGAAACAAACGATACGATTATTCAGGGCATGGGCGAACTGCATCTTGAGGTGTATGTCGAGCGCATGCGCCGGGAATATCAGGCAGAAGTCGACACCGGAGCACCTCAGGTAGCTTACAGGGAAGCCATCAGCAGGAAGGTTGAATGGGAATACACCCATAAGAAGCAGACCGGTGGTAGTGGTCAGTATGCCAAGATTAAAGGCATCATGGAGCCCCTCAAGGAAGAGAACTACGAGTTTGTAACCAAGATAAAAGGTGGAAACATCCCCACCGAATACATCCCTTCCTGTGATAAAGGCTTCCAGACAGCCATGAAAAAGGGCTCCCTCCTCGGGTTTCCCGTCGTGAATATCAAAATGACGGTTGTGGATGGTTCTTCCCATGCCGTGGACTCTTCCGATATGGCATTCCAGACCGCTGGTTTAATGGGTTTCCGTAAAGCCTACAAGAAAGCCGGTCCCATCATACTTGAACCCATCATGAAGGTTGTTGTCGAAGGTCCCACAGAATTTCAGGGAAACATTTTCGGCAGCATCAATCAGAGACGGGGTATGATACTGGCATCCCAGGAAGAGGGTGTGAACAGTTCAGTGGATGCGGAAGTTCCGTTGAGTGAAATGTTCGGATACTCAACTTCTCTGCGCTCATCAACCCAGGGTAAGGCTGAGTTCACCATGGAATTCGCCAAATTTGCGAAAGTACCTCAGTCGATCGGTGAAGAACTGATCAAGAAAGCTGAGGAAGCCAAAAAGGCCGGGAAGTAGGGGGAACTGAAATGGTTAAAAAAGAACTGATAAAAAAGAGTCCATTACGGAAACTGGATAATTCCATTAACGGCGGTGTCGGAGCCGGCAATATCGGTGTCATCGCCGCTCGTCGGGGAATCGGCAAGACGGCCTGTCTGGTGCATATAGCCACAGACAAATTGATGGCCGGAAAACATGTTATTCATGTTTCATATGCCAAGAGGGTGGATCATATCATCAGTTGGTATGAAGACATTTTCAAGGAAATCAGTCAGAAACGTGAATTGGAAAATGCCATGGATATCCATGATGAAATTATTCATAATCGGGTTATCATGAATTTCAGCCAGCAGGGTACATCGGTCAAACAGGTGATTGCCGGAGTGAGTGCCATGATGGACAACGGTCAGATGGAAACCGATGTCATCGTTGTTGATGGTTTTGATTTTACAAAAGCCAGCTCCGATGATGTACAGGCTTACAAATCTTTCGCAAAGGAAAAAAAAGTGGAGCTCTGGTTCACCGACGATTATCACCGTGATGATATCGATGGGCCGGTACTCAATAAAGAGGGTATTCCGACGAACCTGGTTTCCTTTATGGATCAGATTGATGTCATCTTTACCCTGAAGGCCGAGAAAGATTACCTTCATCTTTATCTGGTGAAAGACCATGAAACCATCAACTCAGAGGATTTACCGCTTAAGCTCGATCCCAAATCCCTGTTAATAGCCGAAGTTTAGAAAGGTAATTTTTCCGGCAGAAAGCCGTACAAAGGCCGCCCTTCGAGGCGGCTTTTCTTTTGAAAGATCTGGAACCTGCCGGACTTGCCTAATTCTTCATCGCTAGGCAGAATGGTTGGTAGAATACGATGACACAGAAGATATCATATCGAATCAGATTTACTTTTCCTCCCGGAGAGGATGAACGGGAGCGAATGCTGCCTTCGATTGACCTGTTTCTCAGGTCCTTTGAGGAGGCGGATCGTCTCATTGCCGGTTCTCTGGGACTCGAACTGAATTATCACCGTGCTCTGAAGGAAATGAGTGAATCTTATTTCTACTACAGTATTACCCTGAAGCTCAGCTGGCCCCGTCAGATATTGCTGGGAGCCTGGCCTGAGCCTTCCTCTCTCCGCAGCTGGATGAACCTGGCCCGCAGAGATCTGTTTGAGTCGGTGAAAAAAGATACAGTCTCAATTGATGAGCTTGCAGACAGGTGGGATATCTGGGCCAGGGATGAAGGGCTGGCCGATGCCCTGTTGTATACCGCTCCGCCTGCAGATCGCCTGCAGCCCCTGCTGGACGACCTCGGAGCGGCAGTTTCAACTCTGGGCGGCGGTGACGCGGTTACCCTTGATTAAACTGCCTGCCGGATACCTGAAAAACTATCCCGGATCTGTTCGTTTCTGATACAGATATCCTTGAAGGATTTCAGTTCTTTGTCTTTTTTGACGGCATGACGAAGGGTCGCAATTTCCCGCTCTACGGCAATGATTTCCTGACGGATGCGTTCGTATCGGCTCATTTCAAATCTCCCTGTACTTTAATAATCGGCGAATTAATCAGCCGGGCTTACAAGAGATATAAATCAATGATATCCCCGGCTGGGGGCTTGAATTGTGAGCTGCAGAGGGAGACACTATAATTAAGTACAGGAGGCTGCCATGTCCGATCGGGACTCCTCTCAGGAAGTAGACAACGAAGACAAGACGATCTCATTGGATGACCTTGAGAACCTGGAAAACCAGCAGGAACATTCGGTCGATTCTCAAGCCGACGAGGATGACTGGGGTGATTCTTTTGATGATCTGGATAGTGAAGCATGGGAGCGGCAGTACGGTCAGGAAGATGAAGATGACGAAGTCGAACGGGATCCCTGGGAATTGGGGTGACAAGGTCCCGCATCTACCGGTTATAATGTTATTTGAATGAGATCTTTATCAAGCCGCAGGGATCTGATAGATCGCCTGCGTTACACCTTTATTACCGCGGATTACGGAGAAATCGATGTACTTATTGCCGGGCTGCAAAGCAAAGGTAATTATGAAGAACTCTGTGAAGAATTTTTTCGCGGCTGCAGTATCGATTCGGGCGGATATCTCGTACCTTCCGGTTTTTTTTCAGATCCGTCGGGATCCGCATCCCTGCTTTATTCGATGTATGAGATTCTCGGTCATTCTCCTGAAACCTTTTTGCTGAAACACAGAGTTACAAGGGTGAAATATTTAAAGAAGAACTTAAGCGGAAATTTTCGTATTCCCAGAGGCCTGTTTTCTCTTCCGCGTTTGGAAGCATTAATTGTCCGGGGTATAGGCATCAGCAGGATTCCTGATATTGGCGGCGCGGCAGCTACCTTGCGGATACTTGATCTGGGATCAAATCGTTTTACTCGATTTCCTGAAAACATCCTGAAACTGACCAGACTTACAGTTCTTAATCTGTCATACAACAACCTTTCAAGTCTTCCGGATAACCTTGGACGGCTTAAACGACTGAGAATACTGAATATCAAAGGTAATAAACTTTCAGTTTTGCCTGCCGATTGGCACCGCTTTCAGAACTTACGGAAATTGGATTTATCCATGAATCGATTGAGATCCGTGCCTGACTCCTTTCGAACACTGGTTGCACTGAAAGAGCTGAACCTTGCCTACAATGAACTGCCGGCCTCAGAAGAGGCTCTTTGGGAGAAGCAAATCAGGGAAGATGGCGATCAGGATTCCCTGGGTTTCGGCGGTTAGGAGAAATATTTGAATGTATCTTCCTGATATTTCACAGGATCGGTATGAAACTGCAGCGGATCGTTCTCGGCGCTATTCTTCAAGGCGATTATTTAAAGGACAGTTCTGGTTTTCCCTTCGTTATTCAATTCTGGTTATATGGTCCGGCATTAAATTCTACTACACCGGGGATCCGCAGAAAGCTGTGACACTGCAGGCACTCAGGGTAATGCGTATCGTTGAGAAGCAGGGAGCACATCTGAGCTTCGAGGGTCTGAATCGATACCCGGCAGACCAGGGTCCATATGTATTTGCCTGCAATCACATGGGTACCCTTGAGGTGAATGCCCTTCCCGGCCTGATTGCATCCCGGACACCTATGACTTTTGTTGTAAAACAACGTCTGATGAAATTGCCGTTTTTCGGTCAGATTCTCAAGCGGCTGCGGGCTATCCCGGTATCCAGGCGCCATCCCGGTGAAGACCTGATGCAGGTTCTTGACGGGGGAGAAAAACTGTTATCCGAAGGTGTTTCGGTGATACTCTTTCCCGAAGGTACAAGGCAGGATGTTTTTTCATACCGGAAGTTTAACAGTCTGGCTGTAAAACTGGCTCTCAAGGCCGGAGTATCTGTTGTTCCCGTAGCCCTTAAAACTGATTTCTGGGGGGAGGGGAAATGGGTTAAAGAGTTCGGTCCTCTATATCCGGACAGGCCTGTTCATATCAGCTTTGGTGAACCGATACACCCGGGCGGCCGGGGAAAAGCCGAACATAAGCAGGTTCTGGATTTTATTGCAAAGCATCTGGCTGAATGGGGTGCGGCGGTGGAAACTCCTGAGGATTGAATATACGGGGGTTTGCTTGTGGATAAGTTGGGGAAAAATTGGGATAACATGGGGATAAGTGAAGCCCAGCATACCAACAGTCTCAAGAATTGCTTTAAACCATGTTAATTTTTTCCGGTTTTCTTTGTGAAATGAATCGAAAGTAAGCGGATTCCAACCCGTTCAACCCAATAATCATCCATTTTCATTCCCCGGTAGACGGAAAAACAGGTAAATGTCAGAACGGTTTTTACCTGTGAATTCATTATCTGCCTGTGGAAAAGTTGGGGAAAAACAATTATCACTACCCGATGCGGCTGTAAGCTTCCTCAACCGGCACTAATTCAGGAGCTGTCGGATTTTCTCCTGGAATACCTGCTGCTATAGATCCCCCGGTAACCCTCATCATTTCCGCTGCTTCCCAGGAAACGTGGAAAATGGAAGTTTCATTTAATAGAAGATTTGCAAAAAGTTCATCCAGGACACGCCGGGAATGGTCACTTTCGTAGCCCAGGACAATTCTTTCAGGATGAAGGAAGCCGTGTAACCCTTCCGGAGCACTGAAAAAAACAGGAAAGGCGACAACATTTACGGCTCCGGTAAACATTGCATCACTTAACCAGTCCTGCAGAATTCGACAACTGCCGACAGCTGTCCTGGCAGTAACCAGCACGGTTGAGAATGACGCTATTGCCCCGGAAAGACACTCCGCGACTCTGAGAATAGCCGTTCGTTTTCCATTCACCCCGGCGATGATTACAACATCCGATTCCGCCAGGCAGTTTTCCGGCTCTGTAGTAAATTTCAGCTGACCTTCGCGGAACATCAGCTTCATCTGTTTGGAAAGAGTTTCATCTTCTTTAATCGGGAGTCCCCTCTGCAGTCTCCTGATTCTATTATGATCCGTATCGACAGTTGTAACCGAATGACCCAGCGTGGCAAGACCGACGGAGATAGTTAGTCCCTCGTAATCGGTCCCCAGCACAGTGATGCGCATGGCCATAAAACACCCCCCTCCGGCGTTTATTTATGATTCCCAAGCGAATGTCGGGATCTTTCCTCGCTACGCTGCGGTACGACCCTAAATATGAGCCGGAGTGAACTAGTTCACTCCCGAATGAGCGCAGGGAAAGCATGGTCGCATACCCCGCGGGTATGAGACCGTTCATTTCACCCAGCCGTCTAGGCTTTATGAGTGAACAGTGAATCATTAACCTCCTTTATGGTTATTTAACCGCAGTATACCCCGAAAGTTACTGTCTGACAGAAAAATCATGCCATTATCACATTCATGAAAGAAGCCGAATACTGTCCATCACATATTCCATGGTGGCCTGGCGCAGTTCCAATCTATGAATATGTCCCCCTTGAAGAGATTTCAAGTGACGGTTTTTCCGATCGACGTACTGTTCGTCGGTTTTATCGTCAAACCAGTGCATCAGTCTGATCTTACCCCCGGTGAGTTCCAGGCAGGTTATACCCCGTTTCCCAATAACCGTACCCGAATTGAACATGCAGGGAACCGGAATATCATCCTCATCGTATATGCCGCTCTGCAGATCCGGTCTGCGTTTTTGAGACCTCCATTCAAGAAGATCTTTTCGATACTCCTTGATTTCCCTCTCAATTCTGAGTTTTTGTTCAGTTGTTGATTTTCTGTACCTGGTTAACAGATGCTCAATTCGGAATCTCAAGGTTTCCGCCATGGTAAGTGATTCAAAAAGGGGCCGGTGGGTGTGGCCGATGATGGAAACGAGCTGTTCCCGCCTGGAGTACTTGTAGATTCGCTTCTCCATGTAATGCCGCTTGCGGCTGTCATGAGCCACCGAGTAATTCATAATGCCCAGCGGCATGGCGAAGTATCTCACCCCGATTCGGCTGATATCGTTGAAGCGCTCATAAAGCGCAGACACCTGGTGTCCGTGATAAATCAGTACCGGGTAGTCCAGGCCGGATAATCTGATAACAGTATCCATTTTATAGGGGTGGTGACCTTTCAGGTCCATAATAAGCCGGGCATCGTGATTTCCCACGGTTTTAATCAGCTTGCCGTCCCGGGCGAAGAGGTCAAACTGAGAATAGATTTTCTTCCAGGCACGAAAAACCTGATGCCAGGTGAACTTATGCAATTCCTCGGTATCGCCGTTGAGTATGAGGCCGTAGCCCTTCGGTTGGTAATACTCTGAAAGTGTTGAGTAAAAGAGTTCGGAATTCCGGGAAAAATCGTCCCGACGACTCCCGTTACCCATGTGGAGGTCGCTGTAGATTACCCATTTTTCATCGGGGTTATAGGGGATATCCCGGGCATTTGAAAGATGAAGGGTAAATTGGCTGCTTTTATCTGAGGACCTTGAACCTGGCATAACAGTAATTATGGTTCAATTCGGCGGTCCGAACCATCCATCCAGTTCCGGGGGAGCCGCAGGGCGGCCGTCGACGATACAGGCGGTGGTCATCAGAGCTTTCACAGCCACTTCTTCTTCAGGGAGAATGAGAATCTCCTGCTCGAAATAGAGGCGGAACTTTCCTTTCCGCAAGGGATTCGCCGTCACACGTATTATCATTCCCGGTTTCAAGGGGCGGAAATAATCCAGCTCGGCACGGCGGATTACAAGATCAATTCCCCGCCTTCCCAGTTCCAGCCAATCCAGTCCTGCCCATAGACCGTATTCATGTCTGGCATACTGGAGATAGTTCAAATAGACGGCATTGTTCACGATGCCCTGCTGATCGCACTCGTAATCCCTGATTTTGAACTCGATGGAAAACATGGGGTTAAGCATAACCGGGGATGGGGAGGGCCATCAATGACATGTGTTGTCTGTAAGACCTGGGGAACGGTTCGGAAGTCGAGGTTCGCCGGTTTGCTGCCTGACGATTGAACGGCTGTTGAAGTCCTGCCGGTTAAAAGTTCGGGTAATTCCAAAAATAATCCACTTCGGCCCAGTTCCAGCCAATCCAGTCCAGTCCAGCCGATAAGCCGTATTCATGCCGGGCATACTGGAGATAGTTCAGGTAGACAGGCATTGTTGACGATGCCCTGCTGGTCGCATTCGTAATCACGGATTTTGAACTCGACGGAAAACATGGGGTTAAGCATAACCTGAGGGAGGGGAATTGTGCTATGATAGAGTGTGGGGAGGCTCTTCGTATTCTGCACATCCG
The DNA here is from genome assembly GCA_030590585.1 of Spirochaeta sp. The sequence continues at coordinate 5,625 of JAUUYD010000016.1, read as the reverse complement.
ATTCGATCGTCTGTTCAAAAAATCTGCGGGTTTTTTAAGACTTTCAGGGAGTTTTCCTCAGGGGAAGAATTAAGAAGCTGTCGCATGAGGAATATCTTTCAGTTCATCCTCAATATTGGTTTTTTGCTTCCGAAGGTCATATTCATCCTGAATCCCCAACCAGAAATCTGCCGAGTTTCCAAAATAGGCTGAGAGACGTAATGCCGTATCGGCTGTAATCTTCCGCCGGCCCTTAAGAATCTCAGAGATTCTCGTGGCAGGCATTCTGGTATCCTTTGCTAAACGATAGGCTGTGATACCCATGGGTCCAAGAAATTCTTCACTGAGAATCTCTCCTGGTGTAACATCCGGTATACGTTCCATATGTATCTCCTAGTGATAGTCGACAATCTCAACATCAGTAATCAAACCACCATTCCATCTGAAGCAGATTCTCCATTGTCCATTAATTCTGATACTGTGTTGTCCTTTGCGGATTCCCGATAAAGCTTCAAGTCGATGCCCTGGCGGTATTCGTAAATCGTTCAGATCCTTCGATCTGTGAAGAATGATGAGTTTTCTAAGTCCCGTTCGTTGAATGTCTCCCGGTAGCTTTCGGGAATATATCTGGTTCCAGACTTTCTCCGTCTCACTACAACCAAAAGAAACAATCATGCTGAATAATAACGCTCCGCGATAATGATGTCAAACATAATTAATAATTGACTGATTCCGGACAATGTAAGATTTTTTTCTCATCATTGGTTTATGATAGGTTAATGAGCGGATACCACCTCCACCAATCTTCCCGTCTGGAATCCTTTCCCGAGGGTTTCCCCGATATTTTTCTCCAGAAGACCCCCCTTTCCGACCCGGTGTACACCGTTGTGCAGAACTCCGGGTTGGGGGAGTGGCTTATTCGTTTCCTAGCAAAGCAGCAGGGGGCGGTGATGGGACCCCGGATACTGATGCCTGAGCAGGGTCTCAGGAAGTTTGCTTCGGGTTATCCCACGGCCCGGGGTCTTCTGTTGATGGATGAAGCCGGATCTGATGTCGGAGAGGTGGAGACTTCTGACGGTAGGCCCACTACCCGGGGTCTTCTCTTCATGGATGGAATGAAGCTGACGGTTTTCAAGGCTCTGGAAGAGGTTCTTGCCGGGGATGATGCGACTTACGATCCCCTTCGGAATTACATGGCTTCCCTGGGAAGCGGCTCCACCGGAGGCAGGAGTGCCGGGAGCGGTGGTGCCGGCTTCAGTGAAAATGCCGCCGCCGGGGGTGAGCGCCTCTGGCAGCTTGCCGATGCCTTAGCCGGGATTTTCTACCATTACGGGATGAACTGCCTGCCTCTGGTGGAAGCCTGGGACCGGGGGGAACGCTATCTGGGGGGTGTAAAACCTGCATTAACAGATGGGGCCGAAGCCGAGGCCTGGCAGCGGGGTCTGTGGCGGAGAATCTTCGGGAAAGATGCGCCTTACACCCATTTGAGCCGGGTGCTCTCCGAGGTGATGGCCTCCGGGGAGTCGTATGATGCCGAGGGGTTCAACCCGGAGTCTGCCGGTTCCCGGTTTTCCGCCCCGCCGTCGAAGTCCGCCCGGATTGTCCTTTTCGGATCCATGTTTCTCGGGGAAACCGGTCTGCGGTTTTTCCGTTATCTGGCTGCGGATTTCGAGGTGCACCACTTCATACTCACGCCGTCGAAGGTTTTTGCCTTTTCCCGGGGTTCACAGGAACAGGGGGAGCTTTTTGCTGACCCTGCCGGGGGCGGAGCGGCCGGCGGTACCGGCAATTCCCCAGACGGTCCGGCCGTTGAACAGTCCTTTCTGAGGAACAACGCCCGGTTGTCTGCGGGTTTTGCCGCCCTGCTGCCGGTTCTGGATGCCGGCGGGGGAGCGGCCGGGGGGATTACCGTTGATGAGAACTGGGAGAATCCCGGGGAGGAGGGCGCCCTGCTCCATCGGCTGCGCGCCTCGATGATTGAGGATGCTCCCCTGGAGGGGTCGGTAGAAGATGACGGCAGCCTGGCCTTCCACAATGTGAGCGGGCCCCGCCGGGCGGTGGAGGTGCTCAAAGACCGCATACTCGAAGCCCTCAGAGATGACGATAATCTGGCCCCGACGCAGATCGGGGTTCTGGCCCCGGACATCAGCCGCTACGCTCCCTACATCGAATCGATTTTTCCATCACAGGCGGCTGGGGATGCCCCGGTCCTTCAGGGGAGCCCTGATGGCCGCGGCGGCGGGGAAGCCTTCCACGAGGCCCCGGACCATCTGAACTTCAACCTCACTGATCTTCCTTCCCGCACCGAAGCCCCATATCCCGCGGCTCACAAGGCCCTGATGGAGCTACCAGGTTCCCGTTTCGGCCGGGCCGCCCTTCTCAGCCTGTTCGCCAATCCCTGTTTCGCCCCCTCAGCGGGTAAGTTCGGAGCCGCTGGAACCGCCGGGGAAACCGCAGACACATGGCGGCGCATTGTGGAGGATCTCCACATCCGCTGGGGAGTTGATGATGAGCACCGAAGTAAAGAGGGCGCCGCCGACCCCCGCACCGGAGCCTGGGAAACCGCTTTCGAGAGGCTTCTGGCCGGTTACTACCACGATGAGGACGATCGGACCGACCTTCTCCCGGCGGAACTTGCCGGGGACTCTGATGCGGATACAGCCGGGGAGCTCATTCATGTTATCCGGACTCTCGATGAAGAGCTGCGGTCCCTGGACTCGGAGAATCTCAGCCTGAAGGACTGGACCCTCAAGTGGGAGATGATTGTTGAGCACTGGCTCACTCCCCGCCGGGAGGGTGAAGAGGCCGAGAATGACGAGGGGGACCGTCTGCGCATCAAGGGAGCCTTCCGTGACCTCCTGGCTCTTGATGAGGACGTGAATGGACTCAGTGATTTCTCAGGGGACACCATTCCCTGGTCCGCTTTTTCCTCCCTGCTGGAGGAGTTTACCAGCCCTTCCGGCAGTCGCCGTGGGCGCTATCTGTCCCGGGGTGTTACCTGCGCGTCTCTCAAGCCCACCCGGGCCATCCCTTTCCGGCGCATCTACATTCTGGGTCTGGATGAGGGTGCCTGGCCCGGCCGTGAGTATCTCACCGGTTTTGATCTTCGGGATAAGGTGCCGAAGTTTATTGACCTCTCCCGGGAGTCGGTGGACCGTTTTGCCCTCCTGGAAAGCATCTTCTCCGCGCAGGATCATCTCTCACTCTTCTACACCGGCAGAGACCCCGAGCGCGGCGACCCCCTCTCCCCGGCAGCCCCATTAGTGGAACTCTTCGAGCATCTGGGGGAGGGCGCCAAAACTCTTGTCAGGCGCCACCCCCTGAACCCCTTCCACCCATCCGCCCTGATGGGGAGAGGTCAATTGGCAAGCTCCTCATCAGAAGCCCTGGCCCTGGCCGAAACCCTGTATAGAGGAGTGAAAAAACCGGCGCCGGAATCATCCCCCCTGCCCCCTCGGGAAGATGAGGATTCCCTGGACTGGCAAACCCCGGTGAGATTTCTCAAGAACCCCGTGGAGTACTTCTACCGCCGGCGCCTGGAAACTCCCCGGGAGGACGACGAGGCCGACCTTGGAGAAGACGATGTGCTGGAAGCAGGGTTTCTGGACTGGTGGAGCTGGCGTAACGCCCACATCAGCGAGAACCCCCAGGCTCTGCTCAATCCGGAAACCCTTGTGGATGATTTTCGCAGGCAGCTTCATCTGGAGGGATCGGTTGCCGACACCCCGGCAGGGGAGCTTCAGGCCGAAGCCTGGAGGGAAGAGGCGGTCGAACTGGCCGACGCCCTGAAAGAGCTCATCGACAAGGACCTGGACATCGGCGAACCCTTCGGCTGCCGCTTTGTTCCGGGACTGAAACTTGCGCCCCCTGAGGCCGCCCCGGTTCGCCGCCCTCAGCCGGGAACAATTCTCAATCTGCCGGCCCCGGTGATTACAACTCCCGCTGATCCCGATGCCGATATCGGGGAAACGCAGCTTTACATTGAAGGCCGCATCACCGGCCTGCGGCTCCTGAAATCCGGGGGTGAGGAAAACCCCGAAGTGTGGACCCTGCTGGATTTCATCTCAGGCAAAGAGGTCCATTCCCGGCACAATCTGCGTTCCTGGGCGGCAGCCCTGATGATAGGCGCTGCCCTTGGAGAAGGGGCCCCGAAGGAAATCCGTGTGTTTCACTTAAGCCCCCGGCCCAAACCTCTCCGCCGGTACTTCTTCAGAGCTCAGGACCGTCCGGGGGAGGGCAGCCGGGACGAGGATATTGTAGTTCTGCAGAACCCTTTGTCCATACTGCGCTCTCTGATTCTCAGTTTCCGGGACGGGGAGTCCTCCCCCCTGCCGCTTTACCCGGATCTGGCGGATAAACTGACCGCCGCAGACAAAAAAGACCCTGTGGAAGGACGACTGGCCGAGGCAGCCGAAGATGCCTGGTACGGTATCCTCAACAACAAATGGGGCTCCACCGAAATTCGGGACTGCCAATACCGGCAGCGCTATCTGAAGAACCCCGACTTCTCCTCCGGGGCCTTTGCCCGGGTCTGGGAAAACCTCTACCGCAGCGGGGGCATACTGTGAGCAGCACGAAAGTTTTCAACCCTGAAACCTCTCCGATAGAAGGTACCATGCTTCTGGAAGCATCGGCGGGAACCGGGAAAACCTACGCCCTGGAACGCATGGTAACCCGGCTGGTGGGCCGGGATGAGAATCCACTGAAAATTGACGAGATACTGGTGGTGACTTTTACCAACCGGGCCGCCCGGGAGATGAAGGAACGCATTCGCTCCCTTTTAGCCTTGAGAGCCGGGGAGGCGGAACGCAGCCCGGAGGAGAGGGAACGTTACCTGAGAGCGGTCTCAGGTTTCGACCGTTCGGCGATCTATACCATCCACGGTTTCTGTCAGATGGTTCTCTCCTCCTGGCCCTTTGAAAGTGCCTCTCCCTTCCATCAGGAACTGGTTCCCGGCGGAGTACTGGAATCCGCCGAACTGCGGTCCTGGATTGCCGGTCTGAAAAAGGAAAATCTTGATAAGGATATCTTCCGGTCAGCCTATAACAATGCCGGGGGTATAGAACCTCTGATTGCCGAAATATCCCGGGATATGGCCAACGACAACATCCCCCCGGATGCCGTTGTTCTGCCTACCGCCGCCGAGTCCGCCGTCTTCGCCGCCTATGTGGAATCATCCAAATTACACGGCAGCCCTCTGTCCCTGGCTGCCGATGCCCTGTTCTCCCGAGTGTGGAGTGATGAGGCGGTTAAAAAGCTGATTAAGGGTGGTATCGATAAAAATAAAACCCCGGCAAGCCTGGAGAAGATCCGCAGTCACATGAGCGCCTGCGGCAATCTTGTTTCCCGGGGTATTACGGGGATTGTTCCCCTGTCCCAGGCTCTCTTCGTAGATCCTGAAGGGGTTGGTGTTAAGGGTCATTTTCTGGAATTGTTGACCTCGGGAATCGCTCTGGCTGGCCAAACGGTTGGAAGCGGCGGAACAGTTACCGGCGGCCCTGGCGGTGACACAGCATCCCTGATTCCCAAACGAACGAGTGGAGTGAACTTGTTCATTCCCGAGAGAGAGCAGGGAAAGCAAGGGTTCATACCCCGCGGCTTGCCGCGGAAGGGAGTCGCCAGCGGCGACTCCGGGTCCAGGGCTCT